>PMIG01000001.1 GCA_003157055.1 Bacteroidales bacterium
GGATGCCACGTCACCAAATACCCATATGCAATTGTCGGAACTATTAAAGAGCAAATCATTGTAAGCGCTGTTTATAGCCATTAAGGCCTCTCCCTGGGTTTTATAAAAAGTTGCACTGGAGTATACTCCCTGCTGGTCCTCAGTCAGAAATTTCTGGCAGGAACTGGCTGCAAAAACTAAAATTATAAATATTAAATATTTTATTTTCATGACTACAAGTGTTAAAAGATTAAATCAATTCCGAGATTATAGGATATAGCTGTCGGGAAAGTTCCCCAGTCTACATTACGCACAATATCAACTCCCTGACCTGCGGTAACGTTGTTATTTGTGGTCATCTCAGGATCTAAACCCGTGTATTTTGTCAGTGTGTAGAGGTTGGTTCCTGAAAAATAAACGCGCACCTTACTGATATGTGCCTTCTTGGTCCATGAAGTGGGAAGTGTATAACCAATCTGAAGGTTCTTTAAACGGACATAAGAACCGTCTTGCAGGAATCGGGTTGATGTAACAGTATTATTTTGTGAATCCGACCATGAAGCGATGGGCTGAGTATTACTGGTTCCAGGGCCGGTCCATTGATTGTTGTAATATCTTTCAGTAACTGTAAATGGCCTGTAAAAGCCTTCAATATCCCTGGCAGCCTGGTAATAAATTTTATCACCATATGCTCCCTGGAAAAACAATGAAAAATCGATTCCTTTGTAATCACAGGAAAAATTAAGTCCTCCCGTCAGGGTTGGTATCGGACTGCCCACATGGGTCATGTCCTTTTGATTGATAACTCCATCCCCGTTTATATCTGCATACATTACATCACCTGGCCTGATGTCACCTGACTGACCGGTTGCTGCGAGAGTGTTCCCCTGGAAAGCATGTTTAGCAATATCTGCCGGAGTTTGGAAGATTCCTACCATCTTATACATGTAAAAAGAGCCTATAGGGTATCCCTTTTCAGTTCTGGTGAATCCAAATGCCTGATCAATAATTGCCCCATTCATTTGGAGAACTTCGTTGTGTAAAGTGGAAATATTTACGGTTATGTCATATACAAAATCACCAATTTTTCTTTTATGCTCCACTTCAATTTCTAGTCCCCTGTTTAATATTTCGCCATTATTTATCCATGGGTTCCCATTAAGATAATCATATCCGACAGAAGGCGGTAGTGGTTGCTGTACGAGCATGTTATGGGTAATTTTATAAAAATAATCGACAGTAATATTGAGCATCCCTTTAAAAAGGCTTAAATCAGTTCCTAGGTCAAATTGAGTAGCGGTTTCCCATTTTACATTAGCATTGCCTAATTGGGTTGTTGCATAACCATTATTGACCACGCTGCCGAACGGATAATTTATTTGTGGTGAAAGTTTGTCGGTATACGCATACCAATTAGGTATGTCCTGATTACCGTTAAGACCATACCCGGCTCTGACTTTCCACCTGTCAATTATTTTCACATCTTTGAGAAAATCTTCCTTGCTGATTACCCATCCAAGTGAACCTGAATAAAAAGTGCCCCATTTGTTTTTCGGAGCAAACTTCGAAGTTCCGTCCTCGCGTATTACAATGCTTGCAAGGTATTTGCCTTTGTAGTCGTAATTAGCACGGCCAAAAAATGATTGTAAAGTATACCCTGCTTTAGCTTCACTGGATGTCCTTATTCCCAGACCATTGCTTAAATAAACCAGATTCAGATTCTGGTCAGGTAGATTCATAACAGAGGATGATTCATCGTAACTCGTTGAATTAATCGATTCTTCACCTGCAGTAATTGATACATTGTGGTCCTGCCCAAATGTTTTGTCATAAGACAGAACATTATTAACAGTCCATGTCGATGTATAATTATTATCAATACCGAGGCTGTTCGGATTGTTGATCCTCAGATTTGAACCCCAGTTTTCATTAAACCTTCTGGTGTTGGATGTATTATAATCTATGCCTGCATTAGTAATAAATTTTAAGTTTTCCGACAATTTAATGATAGAATTAAATTTGAGGTTATAACCATTGTCCAGTTTCGTGTTATGGGTTTTTATGGCTACGCCTAGAGGATTATACCCATCACCAAAAAGTTCAGGATGCGCTGGTAAGTCAATAAAATTACCTGTGTTGTCATAAGTAGCAATAGCAGGAGTGCGGAAAAAAGCATAACGAACCGGGTTGCTTCCGTTTCCTCCCCAACCGTCACCATTACTAGCAATAATATCAGTAGATGTATGATACACATTCAAGTTTCCATTCACCGTTAACCAGTCTTTAATTTCTGAATTAACGTTAGCCCTGCCCGTTGCACGGTTAAACCCGCTGTTGTAAATAATTCCGTCCTGATTGAAATAGGAACCGGCTAAATTATATGTTGTCTTCTCATTCCCACCAGAAAGGGATAAATCATAGGTTTGCGTTGGGGCAACCCTGAAAATTTCGGCAAGATGGTTAACATCAGGTAATGTAGCTGCGTATACATCAGAAATTATCGGCCTTTGGACAAAGCTAGGCAGATAAGGATTGTCATTATTAGCTGCAGTATTATAAATTTTTACATATTGTGCCGTATTTACCATCTGAGGCAGGTAACCGTGAGTTTGAATTCCCGACTGAATTTTAAATTCGATGTTACTATCTCCCTTTTTTGCTTTTTTTGTAGTAACCAACACTACTCCATTGTTAGCACGGGAGCCGTAAATGGCAGCGGATGCTGCATCTTTAAGAATAGATATGCTTTCGATTTCGCTGGGTGATATACTGTTAAGAGCTATGGGATCTTTGGTGGGAATTCCATCGATCACGTACAAAGGCTCGTTGTCACTGTAAATCGATCCGGTTCCACGGATACGTATTGAAACACCATCACCCGGCGCACCGGTATTCTGAGTAACCGAAACCCCAGCAGCCCGGCCTTGTAATGCCTGATCGACTCCCGATACGGCAAACTTACCCAGCTTTGATGCATCTACCATACTAACTGCGCCTGTGAGATCAGTCTTCTTTTGGACACCGTATCCCACTACCACAACCTCGTTCAGCTGTTTGGTATCTTCAATCATAATCACTTCAAAATGCGATTGGTTTCCAATTTTTATTTCCTGTCCAACATAACCTATGTATCCAAAAACAAGTGTCGGATCTGGTATATCAGCAGGAATGGCCAATGAGAATTTACCATCTACATCTGTAATGATGCCTTTGGTTGTGTGTTTAATGGATACATTAACCCCAATCAATAATTCGCCTTTAGTGCTTTTTACTACTCCTGTAACGGTAGTCTGGCCAAAGACCTGGGTTGTCGTTATCAACATAAGCAGATAAATAATTAGACCTTTTTTCATTTCGAATGTTTTTCAGTGTTAGTAGTTCTATATTTCTGGTTTTTAATATGATCCATATTATTTTATAAATTATCTGAATGCAATAACCGCATCTCTAGCCATAATTTTTGATCCTTTCTTTTTCAGGACTGTTCCAGCTGGAAGCACAACGATCAATGCTGCTTCCCGGCCAGGCAATTTGATATTGACATTACCCCTTTCTCCCTTTGCCAGGTACTTTTTAGAGATTATATCGAACAAGTCAATATTATTGTCGGAGAGATAGGTTACAGTTTTGGTTTCTTTATAGGGGTTATAGTAGAGATAAACCGGGAATTTATTTTCAGAATAGAAATCGGTAGCATTGCAATTCAGTGCCAGAATTCCTTTAACTCCGGTTATATGGACAATTGCACCGAATACTCCGGAAATGGAAGTGCTGTATAAGCTGAACATAGACTCAGGTGGCTCACCGGCAGTCCATTTTGGTCCGTCACCAATAGCGACAGGAGAGATGCCTTTCAATGCAGGATTGCTCATATCATCGGTCTTACGGAGTCCTTCATAACCAATAATACCATGGGTCAGATCTTTAAACTGTGGCAGCCATTGGTACTTCTCTTCAATCTGGTCAGGATAGAAGAGGCGAGATGCATTTACTACATTAAGCATATATTTTCCGATAGCCCTGGCATATTGCGGTTCATATTTTACCAGTGGTACCAAAGGCCAGGCCATAGCTACAGAATTCATAAAGAATCCATAACCACCGCCGTCGGTCATGCTTCCCTGGAGGCCGTAAACGTCAAAATTGCCCCATTTTTCGGCAATCACTCCCCACCCATATCTGCCATCCTTCGACTGGCAGCCATCGAATATTTGGTTTAATAATCGTGTCACATCATAGTTAGTCCCCTGCTCTGCATTCAGGCGTGCAGCTGTATAAGCTCCAAAAGGCAGCAAAATTTCATAAAAGCGGCTTTCTTTCTGGTTGACGAGGGCTTGTGTGGCACTTTTTGCTCCCTGAAGATAACGTTTGTCGCCAAATTTATAATAAGCGGAGTACAACACCCATGCGTGTCCACCAGCTGCATCTTGTTGCCAGGGAATATTATTACGCATCCCTCTCAATTGAGCATAATCAAAATAGGAATAATTATAGTTACCGTTCAAAACCGAGTCGGCTTTGAAGAATTGTTCAGCAATTTTCTGTTGTATAAATTCAGCGCTGTCAACATTGGGGAAAAGAGCGGAAACTCCATAATACAGAATATTGGGATAAACATCATACCACCAGTCGCGGCCATAACCGCCCCCGAGTTGAGCTACTCCGGGATTGGTATTGTTCATAATAATATCCCATTGATTCTCTCTGTTAAAATAGTTTTGGACCATTTTCACATAGTTAAATCCATTCTGGCTGGTTTTGTCTATTCCAACCAGGCCTGCACTTAGAAGTGAAGTAAGGGAGGTAAGCGCTTCATGAAATTCACCGTGGTTTTTCTTTGGTCCCTGCCGTACATCATGAATCACTGTATAAAGTCCGAATGTTACCTGATCGAAGTTCCGTTTGGAACTATCAAGCCAGATAAGCGGACCGTAGGAAGCGTCAATATTGAAACTGAAGACAAGGCTGTCGAACTGAATCGCCTTTCTCTTCCAGTCAATTATTTTCAGTGGCTGAGGTAATTCAGGCATCTGATCAATACGCGGCAAAGAGGTCTGAGCAATGGGTTCACCTGTTTGCTGACTACAGGAGCATAAAGCTGTCAGTAAGGTCAGAACTATTATTACAAAACTCCCTCTTTTCATTTACTATCAGAATAAGATTGTTTCATAATGTTTTTGGCAAGCAAAATGGAGAGCATTTGTATCAATGCAACAATTACAAGGGAGTAGCGGAGTGCAAACGTATCCGAAATATAGTATGCCAGAAAAATAAATAAGCCCAACCCCAAAACTCTGCCGGCATAGAGTCCAAATTCATGATTAAGGATGTAAGCGTATTCGTTCCGGTTTTCACGTTTAGATACTACATCAATCACTTTCATCATAATCGGATAATAAGCCAGATCGTGCATGGGCTGAAAAAATACCTTGCATAAGACAAATATTATTACACCGCTCATTGAAAGTTCAATACTGTTAACAATAGTTCCAATAAGGAAAATTGTTATACCAGTGCCAAAAATTATAATACGGTGTCTCGGTTTGGCAAAGCGACCCAGCAGGTATATAAGTATGGCCGTCAATCCTCCGCTTATTCCCTGAATCAGGCCAAGTGACCCCTCCTTCCCGACATATCTCATAATGAGCATAGCCGGAGCCGTGACCAGAAATCCTTGTACCAGACCCTTGAGGGCTGCCAATAAAATCTGTTTGTTCCAG
>PMIG01000060.1 GCA_003157055.1 Bacteroidales bacterium
GGACTGGTGCTGCTGTCAGGAAGCTGAGGCCGGCTAAAAAATAACTCATCATAAAAACTTATAAAAATGGATGATAAGGTAATTATTTTTGACACCACCCTGAGAGATGGTGAACAGGTGCCCGGATGCCAGCTTAACACTATCGAAAAAATAGAGGTCGCGGAGGTGCTGGAAGCTCTCGGTGTGGATGTTATTGAGGCAGGCTTTCCGATATCAAGCCCGGGCGATTTCAAATCCGTGGTTGAAATTTCAAAAGCTATAACAAACCCGGTAATCTGTGCGCTGACACGTGCAGTTAAAAAAGATATCGAGGTTGCTGCCGAAGCTCTTCAGTTTGCAAAAAGAAAAAGAATACATACCGGGATAGGCACTTCGCCTTTTCATATCAAATACAAGATAAAGACTACTCCCGAGGAGATCATCAGGAGAGCTTGCGATTCAGTAAAATATGCCAGGAAATTTGTCGATGATGTAGAGTTCTATGCCGAAGATGCAGGCCGGAGCGATAATGAATATCTCGCCCGGGTGATTGAAGCTGTAATAAATGCCGGCGCTACAGTCGTAAATATTCCTGACACTACAGGTTACTGTATGCCGGAAGAGTACGGTGCAAAAATAAAATACCTGGTAGAACATGTCCCAAATATCAACAAAGCAATGATCTCAACACATTGCCATAACGACCTTGGCATGGCCACTGCAAACACAATGATGGGTGTCATAAACGGGGCCAGGCAGGTAGAGGTCACTATAAACGGAATCGGAGAAAGGGCCGGTAATACATCGCTCGAGGAGATAGCGATGATAATCAAAAGCCATCACGACCTTAAGCTTCGTACCGACATTAATACCAAGCATATATTCAGCACAAGCAGGCTTGTATCAACCCTTATGAGCATGCCTGTACAGGCAAATAAAGCCATTGTCGGCCGAAATGCATTTGCGCACTCATCAGGCATCCACCAGGATGGCGTTCTCAAGAACAGGGAGAATTACGAGATAATTGATCCGGTTGAAGTTGGAATAAGGGAGTCATCGATAATTCTTACTGCCCGAAGCGGAAGAGCGGCACTTAATCACCGTCTTGAGCTTCTTGGATTCAATCTGGGCAAGGAGGAGCTCGACGATGTGTATCATCGCTTTCTGCTGCTTGCCGACAAAAAGAAGGAGATAAACGATGAAGATATCAGGATCCTGACGGGAGAAGTTTTCCAGGGCGAGAAATCGCTCAAGCTGGAACTGCTCCAGGTTACCTGCGGAAAATCTGCAATTCCAGTAGCTACTGTTGGATTAAAAGTCAACGGCGAGGTTCATACTTCAACTGCCTCAGGTAACGGACCTATAGACGCTGCATTTACTGCTGTCAAGCATCTCATCAGCAAGACAGTACATCTTGAAGAGTTCCTGATCCAGGCAATTACCAGGGGAAGCGACGACCTCGGAAAGGTCCATGTTCAGGTTGGACACGGGGATAAGATCTACTACGGATTCGGGACAAATACTGATATTATAACTGCTTCGGTAGAAGCCTTTATTGATGCAATATCCAAGATAAAATAAACAAAATGACACCAGCAACACTATTTGATAAAATATGGGACAGCCATGTTGTGCGATCGATTGAAGGCGGCCCTGACGTCCTGTACATCGATCGCCACTTCATCCATGAAGTTACAAGTCCCCAGGCTTTCGACGGACTGAGAACCAGGGGTATAACTGTTTTTCGTCCAGGCAAGACAACAGCTACCGCTGATCACAATATTCCGACGAAAGAACAGGAACTGCCTATTAAGGATGAGTTGTCACTTAAACAGGTGGAAACCCTGAATCATAATTGTAGTGAATTTGGGATTGAATACTTCGGTATCAATCACCCAAAGAACGGAATTGTGCATGTTGTCGGTCCGGAGCTTGGATATACGCTTCCGGGTACTACAATTGTATGCGGCGACAGCCATACATCAACCCACGGTGCATTCGGCGCCATTGCCTTTGGAATCGGTACCAGCGAAGTCGAAATGGTTCTTGCTTCACAATGCGTTCTTCAGCCTAAACCAAAGAAGTTGAAGATCACTGTGAACGGATCGCTTCAGAAAGGTGTCACAGCCAAGGATATAATACTTTACATAATTTCTAAAATATCAGCAGGAGGTGCGACAGGTTATTTTGTGGAATATTGCGGAACTGCCATTGAAGCTCTCAGCATGGAAGGGCGAATGACTATATGCAATATGAGCATTGAAATGGGTGCCCGGGGCGGACTCATTGCACCGGACCTCACCACCTATGAGTATCTCAACAGGATACCCTCTGTCGAGAGCCGTCCCGATTTCAAATCTCTGCTTCTCAGGTGGAGATCTTTAAAGAGTGATGAAGGTTGTGTGTTTGACCGTGAACTCGTGTTTGACGCTTCAAAAATAAGGCCGATGATAACATTCGGAACAAATCCAGGAATGGGTATGGCAATAGATGATACGATTCCTGGTGCGGAAAGCCAGGGTGAAGGAAAAGCTTCATTTCTGAAATCTATTGACTACATGGGATTTAAGCCGGGAGAAAAAATCCTTGGCCACCCGATTGATTATGTTTTCCTGGGCAGCTGCACCAATGGCAGAATCGAAGACCTCAGGGCATTTGCACAATTCGTGAAAGGCAGGAAGAAAGCTCCCGGAGTAACTGCTCTGATCGTACCGGGCTCAAAGAGAGTCGAGCAGCAGGCAATCAGGGAAGGTCTTGACAAGGTACTGAAGGATGCCGGCTTTGAGCTAAGGCAACCTGGATGCTCTTCATGCCTGGCAATGAATGAAGATAAAATACCTGCAGGAAAATATGCTGTTTCCACATCCAACAGGAACTTCGAAGGACGGCAGGGTCCTGGTTCAAGAACACTACTTGCGAGCCCTCTTACTGCTGCAGCTTCAGCCATAACCGGAAAAATAACCGATCCGGCCGATCTGTTAAATAATTAACAATACTTTATTACAAGAAAAAATGTTAAAAGTAAAATTCAATATTCTGGAATCAACCTGCGTTCCATTGCCGCTGGAAAACACAGATACTGACCAGATAATTCCCGCAAGGTTCCTAAGTGCTACTTCGCGTGAAGGTTTCGGAGAAAATTTATTTCGCGACTGGCGATATGACAAGACTGGAAATAAAAACGAGGAATTTGTTCTCAATAACCCGAAGTTCAGAGGCGAGATCCTTGTTGCCGGTAAAAATTTCGGATGCGGATCGAGCCGTGAACATGCCGTATGGGCAATTGCCGATTACGGTTTCAGGGCGGTTGTATCGAGTTTCTTTGCCGACATTTTCAGGAACAACTCGCTGAATAACGGTCTTCTGCCTGTTGTTGTTCCCGAAGAATTCCTGAAAAGATTGCTGGCAATGATCCGGGAGTTTCCGGATACAAAAGTCAGGATTGACCTTGAAAAACAGGATCTTATTCTGCTGCCAACAGGTGAGTCTCTGAAATTTGAGATCAACCCATATAAAAAAGAGTGCCTGCTGAAAGGACTCGATGATATTGATTACCTGCTGAATATCAAGGAAATGATAACGGCATATGAATTCAGAAACTCCCTTCGTCAATGAGAGTTGAGATAATGGATACCACCCTCAGGGATGGAGAGCAGACTCAGGGAGTTTCGTATACTCCTCTCGAGAAGCTACATATCGCCAAGCTGCTTCTGAAAGATCTTAAGGTCGACCGTATAGAGGTTTCCTCAGCACGGGTTTCGTCCGGTGAATTCGAGGCTGTGAAGCAGATAACTGAGTGGGCCCGTCATAATAATTTCCAGAGGAAGGTCGAGGTACTCGGTTTTGTGGATGGCGATCTGTCACTTAACTGGATAAATGATGCAGGCGGAAAAGTCATCAATCTCCTCACCAAAGGATCTTTGCGCCATCTCGAAAAGCAGCTCCGGAAGACCCCTGAACAGCATGCAAATGATATCAGGAAGATACTCAAAAAAGCTGAATCGGTTGATATGCAGGTAAATATCTACCTCGAGGACTGGTCGAACGGAATGATAAATTCTGAGGAGTACGTCTTTTATATGCTCGATTCCCTGAAAGATGAGAATATCGAAAGATTCATGCTCCCCGATACCCTGGGAATCCTGAACCCGGTACAGACTTACGACTTCTGTAAAAAAGTTGTGGACAGGTACCCGTCCCTCCATTTTGATTTTCATGCACATAACGATTATGATCTTGCAGTTGCAAATGTATTCTCGGCAGTCAGGGCAGGAATTACAGGCATCCATACCACCATTAACGGTCTCGGAGAACGAGCAGGGAATGCTCCTCTCTCAAGCGTGATTGGTCTCCTTCACGACCATCTGAATGCTGAGACAGGCATCAACGAATTCGAGATAACCAAGGTGAGCAGGATTGTCGAGACTTTCAGCGGCATACGGATCCCGGTCAACAAGCCGGTAATCGGAGAGAATGTTTTTACACAGACCTCCGGTGTACATGCCGATGGCGACAGCAAGGACAACCTCTATTACAATAATCTGATGCCTGAGAGATTCGGCAGGAAAAGGAAATATGCCCTTGGAAAACAATCGGGAAAAGCGACGGTTCGCAAAAATCTTGAAGAGTTCGGATTATTCCTGAGCCCTGATTCAATTAATAAAGTGACCCAGCGAGTCATTGAGTTGGGAGATAAGAAAGAGAATGTAACAACCGAAGACCTGCCTTTCATTATATCTGATGTCCTTGGCAATGACAGAACAGAATACAGGATCTTCATAAAAAATTACTCTCTTTCACTATCATTCGGTCTGAAACCGCATGCCAGCGTCCAGGTTGAAATTGATGGAAAGATTTACCAGGAGACATCCTCCGGCGATGGCCAGTACGATGCATTCATGAAAGCGATAAGAATAATATACGAAGGGCTCGGGAAAGAGCTTCCGCTTCTTATCGACTATCAGGTCTCTATTCCTCCAGGAGGTAAAACCGATGCACTGGTCGATACAATAATAACATGGAGCATCAATGAGAAGGAATTCAAAACAAAAGGGCTCGATGCCGACCAGACCGAATCGGCAATCAAAGCCACTGAAAAAATGATGAATATCGTTTATAATAATGAATTTAAAATAGGCAACAATCTGTTAATAAATCAATCAAATGAATTACATTAATTAGACATTTATGAGTAAAACTTATAACATTGCCGTTATTGCCGGGGATGGTACCGGACCAGAGGTAGTCAGGGAAGGCAGAAAAGTGCTTAGTGCCGCAGCTATGAGATTTGGTTTTAAGCTAAATTTCGAAGAGTTTGATTTCGGAGGAGAACGGTATCTGAGAACCGGTGAGATACTTCCTGATTCTGCTATCGACCAGCTTAAGAAATTTGATTCAATATTTCTTGGAGCCATTGGACATCCCGATGTCAAACCGGGTATACTTGAAAAAGGGATCCTGCTCAGACTCCGTTTTGAACTTGATCAGTATATTAATCTCCGGCCGATTAAACTATACCCGGGAGTCGCAACCCCGCTTAAGGATAAGGGACCTGAAGATATTGATTATGTGGTTATAAGGGAAAATACCGGCGATGTATATACAGGTATTGGCGGTGTTACGATGAAAGGCACTCCGCATGAAGTTGCAGTCCAGAATATGGTATATAGCCGTATGCAGGTCGACCGTTGCCTGAGGTATGCTTTTGAATACACAAGGAAGAGAAACAAGAAAAAGACCCTGGCTCTGTGCGGAAAAACCAATGTATTAACTTATGTTTTTGATCTCTGGGAAAGAGCATTCCATGAAATCGGGAAAGCTGATTATCCTGACATTAAACGTGAATATTACCATGTTGATGCGACATGCATGTGGATGGTTAAAAACCCTGAATGGTTCGACGTAATTGTTACAACCAACATGTTCGGTGATATTATAACTGATCTTGGAGCTATTACCCAGGGAGGAATGGGTATTGCTGCAGGCGGAAATATAAACCCTGAGGGTGTTTCGATGTTTGAACCTATTGGCGGATCTGCTCCAAAATATACAGGCAAAAATATTATAAATCCGCTCGCTTCAATATCGTGCGGCGCAATGATGCTTGAACATCTGGGTGAGGAGAAAGCTGCCCTGGCTATCGAAAAAGCTATTATGGATGTTACTGCCAATAAGCTAAAAGATATGGGAGCCGGGAAAATGGGATATTCAACTATCCAGGTTGGGGACCTGGTAGCTGAAAGGGTCTGAAAAGTTTAAGAATATCGTTTTTTATCAATGATTATTGATTTTTATTAAATAAACATTATCTTTGCATTCATATTTTAAAGAAATGAACAGGCTTTCATCACAGCAGCATCATTCTCATACTTGCCCCCAGGCGAGGAGATATTGATATGTGCTTAAACAAAAATATCATAAACCCGTCTGAGCGTAGTCACAGGCGGGTTTTTTATTAAAAGCCAGCAGCGCAAGGACATAAACAAAAAAAAATGAGTGAACTTAAAATTGCGATACAAAAGAGCGGCAGGCTAAGCGAAAATTCACATAAACTCCTTGAAGAGTGCGGAATAAAATTCTCAAATGGAATCAGTGTACTTAAAACGAGGGCAGCCAATTTTCCCGTCGAGATACTTTTCCTGAGGGATGACGATATTCCACAATATGTCGAGCAGCAGGTTGCAGATATCGGGATACTCGGAGAGAATATAGTGCTTGAAAAGAACAAAGACGTTTCGATACTGGAGCAGCTGGGTTTTGCACAATGCCGACTGAGCCTGGCAATCCGAAAGGAAGAGAGCTATCCCGGACCTCAGTATTTCAATAACAAGAGAGTTGCTACGAGCTATCCAAGACTTCTTTCCAATTATTTTGCTGAAAATAATATCAAAGCAGAAATCGAGGAGATCAGCGGCAGCGTCGAAATTGCTCCCGGAATTGGTCTTGCAGATGCCGTCTGCGACATAGTAAGCTCAGGCAGCACACTGATGACAAATGGACTCATAGAAGTCTCAACAATACTTCGTAGCGAAGCAGTGATAATAGGTAATAAGAAACTTTCGGAAGAAAAAAAGGCAATACTCGACCGGCTCCTTTTCAGGATCAGGGCAGTCAAGAATGCACGTGAAAACAAATATATACTCCTCAATGCTCCCGAAAAATCCATACAGGAGATATGCAGGATTCTCCCCGGAATGAAGAGTCCGACAATACTGCCTCTAGCTGAAAAAGGCTGGTGCTCGCTTCATTCAGTTGTAAAAGAAGATGAGTTCTGGGAAAGGATCGATCAGCTTAAATCAGCTGGTGCCGAAGGAATACTAGTAATACCGATTGAAAAAATGATAAAGTGATGGACACAATATTATTTCCAAAGAAAGAGAGCTGGGAAGGACTCTGTAAAAGACCTGTTCTTAACGATGCAAATCTCGATAAGCCTGTAAGGGACATTCTTAAAAGAGTGAAATCCGGAGGTGATAAAGCACTCATGGAATATGAGGCTCTTTTTGATAATGTCACCCTTTCTGAAATTAAAGTTCCAGCTACAGAGATAAAAGAATCAACCTCTTTAATCCCGGTTGAACTAAAAAAAGCTATCGGTCTCGCTCGTAAAAACATTGAAAAGTTTCATCTGACACAGTTGATCACTGAAGATCCTGTTGAAACGGTGCCAGGAGTAAAGTGCTGGCGCAAATCTGTTCCCTTCAGTACCGTAGGACTTTACATCCCGGGCGGGAGTGCTCCTCTTTTCTCGACAGTCCTTATGCTTGCCATTCCGGCAAAAATTGCAGGATGTAGAAGGGTGATTATATGCACTCCTCCCGGAGCAGATGGAAAAGTAAATCCTCTGATCCTTTATGCTGCAAGCCTTACAGGTATAACTGAGATATATAAAACAGGAGGCGCCCAGGCTATTGCTGCCATGGCATACGGCACTGAAACAGTTCCGGAAGTCAATAAAATTTTCGGCCCCGGAAACCAGTATGTCATGAAAGCCAAGGAGCTTGTACAGGCAGAGGGTGTGGCAATTGATATGCCTGCCGGACCAAGTGAGGTGCTAATAATAGCCGATAGTGAAGCGGATCCTTCTTATGTAGCTGCCGATCTTCTGTCGCAGGCTGAACATGGCCCTGACAGCCAGGTGGTTCTGCTGACAGACAGCAGGGAAATGATGGCTGCTGTAAAGCATGAGCTTGATGATCAGCTACCGAAGCTACCCAGAAAAAGCATTGCTGGACACTCTCTGCTGAACAGCATTTCCGTTCTCTTCACAGATATTGATGAATGCATGGAATTCAGCAACTTATATGCTCCTGAGCATCTTATAATCAACACGGTTAATGCAAAAGACCTGGCTGAAAAGGTTATAAATGCCGGATCAGTGTTCATTGGCAAATACAGCTGCGAGAGTGCCGGTGATTATGCTTCCGGTACAAACCATACACTGCCCACAAACGGTAATGCAAAAACATTCAGCGGAATCTCTGTTGAAAGCTTCATAAAGAAAATCTCCTTCCAGGAACTTAATCGTAAAGGTCTTGAGAACATTGGCCCTACAATAAAGCTGATGGCTGAAGCTGAGAATCTTGAAGGACATGCCAAGGCAGTCACATTAAGATTAAAGTAAGCTTAAGGATAAAAATGAAAATTTTGAATATAACATACCCCCTTTCCTGTTTCCCCCAAGGGGGAAA
>PMIG01000043.1 GCA_003157055.1 Bacteroidales bacterium
GTAATCTGTATGGAATAGGGTTTACTTTTTGTTTCCTTCGGCGCTTTGTTCATATCCAAAACTGCCGCTGGTTGCTTTGGACTCAAGTTCTGCTGAATGGCAGACTGTCCCAGGGACGATCCTGGAAACTTGATTGCGCTTGTTTCGATTTTAATCTTGTCGGGTAACGCGGTGTTATTTTCCTGTAGAGCTTTTTTTTGCGGTATGATCTTTTCTTTCTTGAGAATTTTCTCACCAGAAAAAGGATTAATGGCAAACATTGAATCTTTTATATAACAGATTTGAAACAGGATACCTAAAATCAGGAAAATAAGAGAAATGATCAAAATTATTTTTTTAAAGTTGGACTTCTTTTGAATATTGTTTTCTCCTGCTTTTATACTTTCAGGCTCTCGATTCCTCTCATCCCGAAGTGTCTTCCACTTTTCTGAAATGGCCTCCTTTACATTCAGCAAGATATTGCCTTTTAAAAGTGAAGAAAACTTTTCCCAAAGCATCGTTCTCTTCATCCTTTTTTGCCTGCCATAGTGACCATAATAATAATACTTATCATGATAAGTGAAGTCGGGGCTGATCTCGGCTTTTAATCCGTTAAGAACGATCCCTAAAATCTGTGCGTTTACATTGTCAAGTTGTGTTTTTGCCCTTTTCAAGGAACCTCGAGCCGCACGACCCACCTGATAAACCATGATGACTCCATCAACCAGGGAACTCCATATTGTTGCATCGGTAGCAGCCAGAATAGGTGGGGCATCAATTAAAACTGCGTCATATTCGAGTCGGAATGCTTTAATTAATTCAGCTACGCTTTTTGAACTAATCAACTCAGAAGGATTAGGGGCAATCGTACCGCTTGTTAAGATATAAAGATTATCCAGACCCGGTGTCTTTGTTACGTCTTCAACAGTCATTTGTCCCATCATAAGATCTGTGATCGATCTGACAACACTCCGCCACTCATAATTACCGAGAATTACATCCGTTAAACCGGGGACAGGCTCAATACCGAATGACTTTGATATGGCTGGTCTTCTGAAGTCCCCGTCGATAAGCAGTACTTTTCGTCCAGACTGTGCCATGGTAATAGCAAGGTTCGTTGTGATGGATGTTTTCCCTTCTCCAGGATAAGTACTTGTAAATACAACTGTTTTTACATCTTTTTCGATTGTCAAAAAATTAAAGTTTGTGCGAAGGGCTCTGTAATTTTCAGTCAAGGTTGAGGTAGGCATAAAATGAGCAATGAGCCGGAAATGCCTTCTGATAGTATCCTCATCAATTCCTACGGAAAGCCCATCGTTAAGAGCATCTTTAATCTCGTCAATCTTAAAATAGGGGATGATTCCTAAAACACGGGTTCCCAAAAACGCTTCAATTTCTTCGATCGCTCCGATAGACGTATCAAATGTCTCGATCAGGAAAGCAAAGACAATGCCCAAAATCAGTCCGATAATCATTCCCAGCATGGTATTGACCACCGTTTTCGGTGGATTAATCGGGATTTTCGGCTCCAAGGCAGGCTTGACGATTTGCACTTCTTCAATTTTTACGGCTTCCTGGATCAGTGCTTCCTGATATTTTTTCTCCAGAAGGCTGTAAACTTCCCGCTCAACACTCGCGTTTCTTTCTATTCTTGTCAGATCCAATCCTTTTTCAGGAATTCCCCGCATTTCTTCATCGAGTTCTTTAATTTGCCTTTTTAAAGAACCCATTTCAGACAAAAGGAACCTTTCCTGGGCCGATAGCTGAGATTTCATAGCTCGTAAGACTTCCCGGATCTGCTTTTTAATCTCCTTCACCTGAGGGAAGTTCTCCGTATAACTCACGAGCAGCATATCCTTCTGCAGCATCAGCTGTACGAGCTTATCATTAAGGCTGTTATAGGAAGTCGTTGCACCGCTGAAAGAAAAAACCTTATCTGACGCTAATGGCCTGTCTTCTGCTCCACGCATTAACCGCACCATCGGGATCACCTGCTGATACAAACCTACATCTTTATCATAGGTAGATTGCAGGTTCGCCAACTGTGCAGCCAATCTGGAAGATTCCCCTTCAACGGTAATCAGCTTGTTCTTTTCTCTAAAGTCCTTAACCAATTCTTCCGAANNAAGATTCTGTGCGAATTTCGGATCAGTGGAAGTAACAACGATTTCAATCAAATTACTGACACCATCCAGTTCCGTTACTATTTTATCTTTCAGATCCATGATGGCGTTAATATACCGGCTGTTGTTGCGAACTTCTTCGGGAGGAGCATCTTTGGGGATCAGACCCATTTTTTTGGCTACCATTTCCTGCATAAAGTAGCTCTTGATGATGGCCGCTTCAGTTTCTAAATTGCCTGATGTAAAAATAGATTGATCATAAAGTCCTGAAGCCACAACCGTTTTTTCAATTTTGACCGACGCGCTGGTCTTGTATAAAGGTGCTGGTGATGTTACAATGGCCGAGATAAAGCTGAACAGAACCATAGCCAGGAAGGTAAAAATGACGATAAATTTTCTTTTCTTAATGACACGCCAATAATCTCTGATGTTCAAGTCGTACTTGGTCATCCCGCTCAAATCTCCGCCATGAATGAATGATCTCGAATGATTTTAGTGAAATTCAGCTTCATTAAAATTTAAATGCATCCTGATTTTTCAAATAAGTACTTCTGAAATCTACCGGCCGCTGTGTGATAAATGTGAGGAGCGGACTGATATTATTAATAAATTCATTGATATCACCGATGACCATTCTAGGCACGTAAATGAGATCTCCATCCTTCAGGGGAACATTCTGAGCCAGATCTCCTCGATACAGGATTTCAGCCAGATTGACAGAAAGAATCAGTGG
>PMIG01000301.1:0-1341 GCA_003157055.1 Bacteroidales bacterium
ATCGCAGAAAAAGTTTTCAGGAAGCTTACAACACCCCAGTTGCTGTCAGCTTATATCCGTGAGATATTATCGCTGATAGTTGCCGAGAATTCACTTGCCGGCAGTGATAATTCTGCTGATATCCTCCCGGTAAACTTAAAAAATGAATTCATCTACAGGGTTGTGCTGGCCCTGAACAGGATAGACAATGTTCTTAAGAGTCCGGACATTAGCTTTACTGCCGAAACATGGGGAAGAGTGCTGGACAGGCTTTTACGGATGCAGTCAGTTCCATTTTCAGGAGAACCTCTTTCCGGAATCCAGATAATGGGGATCCTTGAAACCCGTGCGCTCGATTTTAAAAACCTGATTATTGTGTCGGTAAACGAAGGACTGCTTCCATCGGTTACTGCTTCATCATCATTTATACCCTTCAGCCTGAGAGAAGCTTTCGGGCTGCCGTCAGTCAACCACCAGGAATCTATTTATGCATATCATTTCTACAGGTTGCTGCATAGGGCCGAGAATGTAACTTTCATTTTTAACTCAAACAGCGAAGGTTTGAGGAGCGGCGAGATAAGCAGGTTCCTTCAGCAAATGAAGTATGATCCTGCGCTCAATCCAGTCTTTACTAATTTAAGCTATGAAATCAGCAATCCTTCTGCAATAGGGATAGTAATTGAAAGGACAGCAGAGCACAACAGAAGACTTCTTGCAAGGTTTTCGGCAGTAAATGAAAAGAACAGGCTCGCTCCGTCTGCAATCAATACATGGCTGAATTGCAGGATGAGATTTTATTACAAATACGTGAACGATCTGAAGGAGCCCGATAAAATTTCGGGGGAGATTGATCCTGCAATGCTGGGCACTCTTTTACATGAGGTATTGAAGGAGCTTTACTCTGGCTTTACAGGGAAAATGATTGACAGAACTGAACTTGATTCAATTTCAAAAGACAGGTCCGGACTTTCCCGGCTGATTACAAAAGCTATAAACACTCAGTTTAACAGGAAGAATGAATCGGTTGTAGCTATAAATGAGCTGATAGTCAGGAATGTACTGCTCATTTTTGTTTTAAGGATACTGGACCTCGATATGAAAGCTGCCCCATTCAGGATAGTCGCCATTGAGATGCCTGTCAGGTTCAGGATGTCAGTTAATACTGAAGGAGGAGTAACTGAAATTTCAATAGGCGGGTTCATAGACAGGGTTGACGTAAAAGATGGTTTAACCAGGATAGTGGATTACAAGACCGGTAAAGTCGCTGATTCAATAAAAGAGATCAGCGAACTTTTCAGGGAAGACAGGGCGAAGGATTCTGATGGATGGCTTCAGACACTCTTGTATTGTGAAGGGTTCCTA
>PMIG01000301.1:1357-8503 GCA_003157055.1 Bacteroidales bacterium
CTGAGATAATTCTTGCCAGCAATGAGCCATTCATAATGACGAATGATATATGGGGCAAATGCTCATATTGTCCTTACCGGGTTTTGTGCAAGAGGTAGAATCAGGATATGGCAGATCGGTTTTTTTTATTAATTTGGTAACAATTTTTAAAATTTCCGCAAAATGACATCAGGGTATATCAGTTACCGCGTTGAAATTAAGAATGTCAAATTTGTTGCTGATGACAATAGAACATGCCCACGCACTGCTATCATCACCTTTTTTGATATTTCGGGTAAAGAGATCAACTCGGAATTGTTCGGCGCAGTTGAACTGAATTCCGTGTTCGATATGATAAAGGAGGGCAAGGTGATCAACCTTGATAATTATTATGTTTCGGAATTCTCTATGGCGACATACAGAAGGCATAATAATATTGAAAAAAAGGAACTTGTTCCGGTAGCCGGTATTTCAGCTCAGAATACATTTTTTGAAGCGAAAGTCTGCAACGATTTTTCTTACATTTCTTTCGCTGATGGAGATGTAAATTTCGACGGATCGCATTTTGCTAACGGAAAAGTTATATTCTCCGGATCAATATTCGGGAAAGGTAATGTGATATTTTCCAATACTTTTTTCAGGGATGGCAACCTGGAATTTAACGGCACTTCTTATGGTGAAGGCGACTTTCTGTTCAAGAATGCAGTGGTTAAGGACGGCATAAAGGACTTCCAGGATATCCAGTTTGGTAACGGTGAGGTCAGCTTTGCCAACACTGAATTTAACCATGGCGAGCTTCTGTTCATCAATACCAGGTTCAATAGTGGCAAGTTCAATTTCAAGGTTACCAGGATATTGGGCGGCAAGGTTGATTTTCATTATTCAGTATTCGGCAATTGCGAAATAATGTTTGAAAGGACTGAATTCGGGGACAGCAGGGTGGATTTCAGAACTGTCGATTTCGGATCAGGCAGGATTAACTTCAACAGGTCGGTTTTCGGGAACGGGGAAGTGAACTTTGAAGGAGCTTCCTGCAAGGCAGGCAAGATCCAGTTTAAAAAGTCAGAGATGGGCTATGGACCCAAGAACTTCAATCTCATGGAGATGGAAGATACTGAAATTAGCTTTGAGCGCACTGAATTCGGCGATGGTGATGTTACTTTTTATGAATCGAAATTCAACATAATATCTCTTAAATCCTGCCACCTCGATCATTACTTTGACCTGAGGCTTGCCAAAGCTGAACTTCTTGATGTCACTGATACGATTGTCAGGGATATCGTTGACCTGGAACCGTACGATTTTCCTATCGATATTAAAGTACTTGATATATCGGGAATGAGACTAATCGGGAAACTATATATAGACTGGACTCATAATAAGTGCAGAGATACCATTATGCATCAGCAGGGAACAACCCTCCGTCAAAAAGCAGAGCAGTTCAGGATCCTCAAGGAGAATTTCAGCAGTACAGGTAAATACTCTGATGAAGACGAAGCCTATGTTATGTTCAAAAGGTACGAGGCAAAATCATGGCTTACGGAGCAGGCAGAAAAAGGGGGTCTTATAAAGGTTCTGAGCTACATTCCTCATTTTTTCAAATGGCTTGTCTTTGACCTAATGGGATCATATGCGACTAATCCTGGTAGAGTGCTTCTATCCATGATTTGCGGATACGTTCTATTTAGTCTGACATATGTTTTTCTGATACAGTTTACCAATTCAGATATTATCTCGGCAACTGCTGACCATCTTAGTGTGGTATCAAGGTCGTTTTATCATAGTGCCGTGACGTTCTTTACAATAGGGTATGGCGATCACTATCCTCATAAGGCGATCAGATTTGTGTCGGCACTGGAAGGATTTATGGGAATGTTCCTGATGTCCTACTTTACAGTAGCTTTTGTACGCAAAGTGCTCAGATAAGAGTCAATTTTCGATTTCGCGCTGAAGAGCTGCCATTTTAATAGCGGCCACAGCAGCTTCAACACCTTTGTTACCATGCTTGCCGCCAGCCCTCTCAATGGCTTGCTGATGATCTTCGGTTGTCAGAACCCCGAAAATGAACGGTATATTGTAATCAAGATTAAGCTGGGTAATCCCCTGGGTCACACTCTGGCAGATATATGTAAAATGCGGCGTCTCACCCCTTATTATACAACCCAGGCAGATAACTCCATCAAGATCGTCATACTCGGCAAGAAACTGTGCACCAAGAGTAAGTTCAAAGCTTCCCGGNNAACCTCATTTCATGGGCATCAGGGACTAATTCAGGATTGTAAGAAGATAAGTTTGTGGTAGCCATTCTACTTCATAAGAAGCTTCACTCTTGCAATGTACTTGTCGATTGAGGTTCCCTCAGTGCTTTCAGGGAATTCGTTCTGAATTCTTTCATACATTTTAAGAGCATCAGCATACTTGTTTGTGAGTTCATATATCTCGCCTGCCTTCATAAGAAAGATTGGAGTATTGAATGCATTGGAACCGAAGTCTGCTGCCTCGATGTATTTTGCAACGCCTTTCTGAAGGTCACCAAGTTCAATGTAAGCATCGCCTGTTGCTCCTAAAGCAAGCGCACCCAAAACTTTATCCTTCTTCGAATACTTCGAAAGGAAATCTATAGCATCCTGAAACTGACCAAGGTGCAGATAGCAGATGCCTGAGCTGTATAGTGCCAGGTTACCGGTAGCTGTAAACTTGTAATCTTTTGCGATATCGAGAAATCCAAGATAGTTTCCGTCTCCGTTCAAAGCAAGCTTTAAAGAATCTGATTCAAGGTATTTCTGAGCCTGGTATATCTGGGCCTGAGCCTCATCATTTCTCTTGTTCAGGTATATTTTTGCAAGCCAGAATAATCCCACAATCACAATGATGCCTGCCAGCACATAAATAAGCGATCTGTAATTCTGTTCCAGGAACTGCTCGGTTTTTGACAGAGTCTCCTCAACATTCTTTAAGCTTTTCGGATTGGTATCCGTTATATTCTTTGCCATAATCTTAACTTCAATTTTTACCACCGCAAAAGTAATTTTTTTCGGGTTATTATAAAATTATTAATCAAAAAAAGGGTAATAAAGCTCTTCAAACAGAGAAAATTGATCCTCAGACAGATGAATTTCCTTTTCATGGGTGCTATTCTTTTCTTAACTTTAAACACTGAAAAGGATACCTGTTTTTCACTAATTAATTTAAAATAATAAACCTTTGAACCTTTGTGCCCTTGCCCCTTTATGCCTCTGAATATGTACCTGAAAAAACTCTCTCTGATAAATTTCAAAAATTATAACAAGGCGGATCTGGAATTCTCGCCGAAAATTAACTCTCTGGTGGGAAACAACGGTGTTGGGAAGACCAATATCCTCGACGCGATCCATTACTTATCACTCACAAAGAGCTTTTTCAATAATATAGATAGTATCAGCATCAGGCACGATGAGGATTATTTTATTATTAACGGCACGTTCATAAGGAATGATGAAGAGGATCAGATATACTGCGCTTTTCAGAAACAAAAGCAAAAGGTATTGAGAAAGAATGGCAAGGAATATCAGAAACTTTCCGATCATGTGGGCAAATATCCTGTTGTAATGATCTCTCCGGCCGACAACGCACTTATTTCTGAAGGAAGCGAAGGGCGACGGAAGTTTATGAATAAAATTATAAGCCAGTATAATCCTGAATATCTCGATTCAGTCCTGAAGTATAGCAAAGCTCTCCAGAATAGGAACCGGCTGCTGAAAGACTTTAAATCATCAGGAAAATTTGACAACGACGCTCTTACAATCTGGGATTCACAGCTTGTAAAATATGGAAAATATGTATATCATGAAAGAGAAAATCTTATTAATGAGCTGATTCCAGTCTTCCAGGAAAACTATTCCATGATCTCTTCAGGCAAGGAGAGCGTAAAGCTTTCTTACCGGTCACACCTTTCAGAAGGCGATTTCGCAGAGGCGCTGGCAAATTCTGTTGCAAAGGACAGATTCCTTGAGTATACCACCATTGGAATACATAAGGATGACCTTTTGCTTGAGATGGACGGATATAGCGTAAAATCGCTCGGTTCACAGGGCCAGCAGAAATCATACCTGGTGGCACTTAAGTTGGCAAAGTTTGAGTATATCAAGCAAAAATCAGGCATATCTCCAATTCTGCTTCTTGATGACATTTTTGATAAGTTTGATGCCGGAAGGGTTGAGAAGATAATCAACCTGGTGGGAAACCACAGATTCGGACAAATATTTATAACTGACACTCACCAGAGCCGTCTTCACGAAATACTATCATCGCATAATGCCAATTATAAGCTATTCAGGATCAGCGACAATTGTGTTGAAGAGGTTATAAGGAACGGAGATTCTGAAAAATGAGGAGAAGCAAGACCATATCGCTCGCCGAAGCCATAAAAGATTATTTAAAGGAAATGAATATGGAAGGCAAACTGAATGAGGTAGGCCTTATCAATTCATGGGAAGAGATAGTCGGCAAAGCAATTTCCTCGCGCACTTCTAATATCTATATAAAGGATAAGGTTCTTTATGTGCATCTTAATTCATCCGTTGTCAGGAATGAACTTCTGATGCTCAGGCAGGAACTGATGGAAAAACTTAATCAGAAAGCAGGAACGGAAGTCATAAGGGATATTGTACTTAAATAATTTCCTGCGTAGTTTCCCTGGAATATAGATTAAGCATAAAAAATCAGATGATCTTGTACTCTCTTCCCCTTATCAGGATAGTTTTCCTGAATTTCTTTTCTGATTCAAAGAGGTAATCTTTTTTATCGTAAGCAAGTGATATCTTCTTATTCTCGGCCAGTATTGAAATATCTGCCGATTTATCGTTCTGCATTATAACATCGGCCAGAAGCAATGCTTTCTCAAGGCCGTCACCCCGTAAGAAGTTCCAGACTTCATCAGGAAGTGCGAGCCTGTTATCATCATAGATAGACTGGTTCGTCATTCCTGCCAGCAGTTTATAGACCTCCTCAGTCGACTTCCCTTCAAGTTCGCTGAAGCAAACCGGGTTTCTCTCCATTGCTGCTTTTACGAAAGGGTGCCAGTCAATCCTGTCCATAAGCCTGCTTACATAGACTGTGAGCAACGATACCTCAGATATGCCAGAATGTTGGACAATTTTGCGAATGATCTCATCCCTTGAATCATCGGTTGTAATTTGCGGTACATCTGTCCTGATATAGTTTCTTGTCGCATCAGGGATCTTCGGATCAATCGATATAAAGGCTGAGAGATCGATGAACATTTCATGAATGATCTCATCCGGGATATGACTATTGGCTTTAATAATAATATCTTCAATAACATCGAGACTATTACCAAGATTGTCATTGATAATTTTTTCAACGTCGTTCAGCATTATTTTCCCTGGGAGGGGGCTCATATGGAATTCATCACCGTCAATTTCACTTACCAGTTGTGCACGATTCTCAGGAGAAGCGTTGAACTTGCTGTTATGCTCGTATTCAAACATTTTCTCGAGCAATATGTATCTTTTTCTCCCCGGGCATAGGCATTCGAACTGAAAATTGGATTTGTATTTTGATTTAAACCTTAGAAAATTTATAAAGACGAGATTTGTCAGATCAGTTTCAAGGAACTCATGGAGTCTTTCAGAAAAATACTCGTAAGCTTCCCTGTCAATTGTAGCATCGGGATAAACGGTGTGTATGTACCCTGAGATATGGGAGACAATTGTAACCTTCTCATTTTCAAGGGCTCTTCTTGCTTTATCTGATAATGAAGTTCCGTTGAACCACATATTTTTTGTAACAATCCTCCTGTTATTGGTTATCAGTCCCTCTTTTTCCGTAATAAAATTCTGTGAGTGAAGAGGAGTTGCAATGAGAAATATTTTTTCGAGCGGAATTCTTCCGATTACAAACATTGCTGCTGCATAGAGTGACGACAATGAGACACATTCACCTCCCCCGGTAGTAAAATTCTCTTTGTGCCTGAAGGCGCACATTGCTTCGACGGTTTCTGTTTTCCAGTAGGGGATAACATCAGAATTGAACTTATCGAGACCAAAATGTTTACGGATATCTATATCAAAATAATATTTATCGCCTTCATAGCCGAAGAGCGCATTTGATTGTCTCAGCACCTCCATATTAAAGAAATTGCTGAATCTTTCAATCTCCCTGGTTTTAGTCGTAAGTCCCCAGGTTGAAAGATCGAGATTGAATACAAAGTTCTGGATGATATACTGTTTTATCCTGTTAGCCTTATATGTAAAGCTCTTTTTTTCAATATCAGTGAACCATGGATCATTTCTCCATTCCCATATCACGGGAGAAATGATATTGGCAAGTACCAGAGGATAGAACAGCTCCGGGAATATAAAGATCTCCATATCGGAGAGAGTGAAAGCGGAAGAATATTTTTCCAGGGTTTTTGGGTCGGAAAAATCAGCAGTAAATTTTGAATCCATAGTTTTTTTACAATCCTGCAAAGCTATAACACAAAATGGGATTCAAAGTTCGTTATCAAAAAAAAATCACAGGAACCTTTCAGAAGCATTAAAGAAGAAATCTGCCTCACGGGCGGCATTTTCATCACTGTCCGAACCATGAACTGCATTCATCTGAACTGAAACGGCAAACATCTTCCTTATAGTGCCCGGTTCAGCTTTTGCCGGATCGGTCGACCCGATAAGCTTTCTGAACTCCTCTATGGCATTTTCATGTTTCAGTACCATAACAAAAACAGGTCCCGAGGTCATGAACTCAATAAGCCCTTCAAAAAAAGATTTTTCCTTATGCACCTCATAAAATGATTCTGCCAGAAGAGTCGTCATGTGAACCATTTTCATTGCCGATATCTCGAATCCTGCTTCATTGATCATAGCAAGGATGGGACCAGTTTTCCCGGTCCGCACTGCATCTGGTTTTATAATAGAGAAGGTGAAGTTTCCGCTCATAGCCATTATATTTTGTAATTTGAGTTCTGAATTTCCCTTAAGGAATATTGTGTATCTTTAGCCGGTTAAAATAATAGCAAAACAAGTGTTAGATTTATCCATATATACAAAAGAATTATCAAAACTTTTCTCGTCATCAGAGAATATATTATTAATATGTCACATCAATCCTGACGGGGACTCAATTGGTGCGCAATTGGCTCTATATCATTATTTTAAAGCCAATGGT
>PMIG01000121.1:0-788 GCA_003157055.1 Bacteroidales bacterium
TCAAACCCATTCTGCCACATCTGATAGCAGTGTTATTATTCATTGTGGTTTCCTTCGCCTATTTTTATCCTGTTCTGGAAGGCAAAGTACTGAAGGCCAATGACTCTACGGTTTCAAAAATTAACTCAAAAGAGATACAGGATTTTCGTGACAAGAATGGGCGTGAGCCATTATGGACAAATTCAATTTTCAGCGGGATGCCAGCCTACCTAATTTCCACAAGGTATCCGGGGAACCTGATAAAGTATGCAGATGCGTTTCTAAGGATGTTTAAAATGCCGGTTTCAGTGTTGTTCATTTCCATGCTGGGTTTCTATATACTGCTGTTGATTTTAGAAGTTGATCCCTGGCTGGCTATGGCCGGAGCCCTGGCTTATGGTCTTTCATCATTTTTCTTCCAAATTCTTGGTGCCGGGCACAATACCCAGGCAATAGCCCTGGCCTACATGGCTCCAATGATTGGAGGAATCTATTATGCTTACAGGCATGATGCCATAAAAGGAGCATTACTGACTGCTTTATTCCTTGCTCTTGAAATCACGGCTAACCATCCTCAGATCACTTATTATGCAATGTTATGTCTTTTGGTTTTTGGTATCGTTGAATTTGTATATTCTTATAAAAACAAAACGCTGGTCAAATTCCTGAAAACATCGGTTATTCTTATTATTCCGTTTGTAATTGCTATAGGCATAAACTTCGCAAGCCTCTACACAACATACGAATACGGAAAATATTCAATCCGGGGAAAATCAGATCTGGCAACTGAAAATAAAAATGTTACATCA
>PMIG01000121.1:824-2883 GCA_003157055.1 Bacteroidales bacterium
GCTTCAGAAATACTGGGGACCTCAGCAAGGTGGTACTGAGGGACCGCACTATGTCGGGGCAATTGTTCTGTTCCTTTTTGTTCTTGGTCTAATTCTTATTAAAGGTCCTGAGAAATGGTGGCTTCTCGCTGCAACGGCATTGTCAGTAATGCTGGCCTGGGGAAAAAACTTCATGCCTTTTTCGAACTTTTTTATTGAATATNNAGAGATAATAAGGGGATTAAAAATAGCCGGGGCGATAACCGGCGGATTTATCTTACTGGTTATCATTATTCCAGGTATTGCAGGATCCTTTCTTGGTCAAAGTGAAAATGAATATCCAGAATGGCTTAAGAATGCTCTCATAACAGACAGAAAAGGGTTGATGAGGAGTGATGCTCTCCGATCTTTGGTATTTATTCTACTCGCATCTGGTGTAATTCTTGGCTATTCTTTTGATAAACTCAGGAAGGAGTATGCAATACTTATCATTGCTTTGCTTGTTGTACTTGATCTCTGGACAGTAGATAAAAGGTATCTGGATGCAGACCGGTTTGAAAGACCCTCAACAATTCAGAAGTCATTCACACCTACTGCTGCAGACATGTTTATCCTTAAGGATCCCTCTCAGCAGAGAGTTCTCAATCTTTCAAATCCTTTTAATGATAATTCACCGACATCGTATTTTCACCACTCCATCGGAGGATATCACGGGGCTAAAATGGAGAGATACCAGGAGCTTATTGATTCATGCATTTATCCCGAGCTTAGTATATTTTTAGCTTCGGCCGGCAAAGCAAAATCGGTTGAAGAACTTCAGATAATTTACGACAGCATTCCAATGCCTTCGCTTAACATGCTTAATACTAAATATATAATTTATAATGCAGGAGCCCCTCCTCTGATAAATCCAAATGCTCTTGGAAATGCCTGGTTTGCAGAAAAGCCTCTATTCGCTGAAAATGCCAATAAGGAAATCTCATTGATTAACTCATTCAACCCCCCCAAAGAAGCGATTATCTCAAGCAGTTTTAAGGATCAGCTTAAAAAATTATCTTTCCCCGTTCAGGAAAATGAAAAGATAAATCTGGTTTCGTACCAGCCCGATGAATTACTTTATAAATACTCTGCCAGAGAAGATAAACTTGCGGTTTTTTCAGAAATATATTACCCGGCAGGATGGAAGTGTTACATCGATGGAAAAGAGAGTCCCTATTTCCGTACGGATTGGGTTCTCAGGGGTATGATTGTTCCGGCGGGAGAACATGAAATAAAATTTACTTTTAAGCCTGTTTCTTACTATGTTGGAAATAAGATTTCGCTGGCAAGTTCTCTTTTACTTATTCTTTTGGCAGGAGGATATTTCTATGCTAAATTTAAGATAAAGTCTAAGTCTGAGTAGAATGGTTCATCATACTATCTGCCCTCTGTGTTCTTCGGATAAGATCGGTCTCCAGCTCAATTGTACTGATCATTTTATAAGTAGAAAGGAATTCACGGTTTATAAATGCGCAGCCTGTGGTTTCTCCTTCACGCAGGATTATCCGGAAGAGAGTGAGATAGCCGCATTTTACGAATCCGACAGCTATATATCACACAGCGATACTTCCGAAGGGTTTTCAAATAAACTCTATCGTTTTGCCAGAAACCTGATGCTTTACAGAAAGAAAAGACTTATTCAAAAAAAAACAGGTCTTAAAAAGGGAACGATACTTGATATCGGTAGCGGTACGGGCCACTTTGCCTCCACCATGAAAAAGGCAGGCTGGCTGGTAAAGGGAATAGAAATAAATGCAAAAGCCCGTAACTTTGCCATAACTCATTTTGATCTGGATATTTCTTCACCCGACAAAATACCGGAAATTAATACAGGCAGCTTTGATTGCATTACACTCTGGCATGTACTCGAGCATTTCCATGATCCATTTAAATACGTTTCAGAAATCTACATGTTATTAAAACCGGGTGCCGTTTGTGTCGTTGCATTACCAAATAACAGCTCTTACGATGCAAAACATTATAATCGTTTCTGGGCAGCCTGGGATGTCCCGCGGCATTTATGGCATTTTAATCCGGCCAC
>PMIG01000199.1 GCA_003157055.1 Bacteroidales bacterium
AGGAAATGATGCGCCGGCTGTTGTAAAAAGCATAATCGAAATCCCAAAGGGCTCGAAGGGTAAATACGAAATGGATAAGGAAACAGGGCTGCTGCGACTCGACAGAGTATTGTTTTCATCGGTTCATTATCCGGCTAACTATGGCTTCATACCTCAGACATACTGCGACGATCATGACCCGCTCGATATACTTGTAATATGTTCAATTGATGTTTACCCGATGTGTATTGTTAAGGCAAAAGTGATTGGAGCAATGGAGATGATAGACGGTGATGAACGTGATGATAAAATTATATCAGTTNNAAAGCCTATGAGATAATTCTGGAGGGCATGAGACTTTACCAGGCAAATAAAGAAATGCTGATTCAACCAAAGTAATCAACCATCTGTTGTATAAGTCAGGCCTATCTGAATGAGGATAGGAACTTTAAAAATTAGTTCTGGAATCATTGCTGATTTTTCATTTTTTCTACAACTGACTTATATTTCCCGTGAATCATCTTCCAATCAATTCAATCGAGATTCTAAGATGCATAGCTTTCAGGTCAATGTGGCTTAAATGGTCACAAGGAAACCAATATATGACGTAAATGACTTGTCTCTGGTAATGCTGTGACCAAATGAATAAATAAAATGAAACTGATCGCTGAAATTAACAAGACCCCCTAAATTGAAACCTGCAGAAGAATTACCGTTGACACTTGATGCTGTTTTGTAAAACAGCTCACCCCCCAGTGTAAAACGCTCTGAAATATCATATTGTATTTCCCACCCGGTGTACAACCAGTTTTTGTTGTTACTTCCCGTATTTATCCAATAGCCACATCCACCATAAGTAGTCCACTTTTTCCAGGATTTCTGTACCCACACCGGAAGATAAACCTGAAGATTATTGTCGAAATTTCTATTTTTAATAGTCGGGATCTCAAAAATAGGGAACGCCCCTATTTGTACTGACTTATCTTTACTTTGAAAGAACCTGTATTTAAATCCTAATTCAGTATTGGAATATCCATATTGAAAATCTTTACGCTGGATAAAATTGTAATTCATTGGTAATTCCATATGTAATTGTCCATTAGGAATGAATCCATAGTTCATTTCAAAATGAGGTAATGTACCAGTCATAAAACCGGGCTGGACTGAATGCATTGAAGATAAATAGTATTCCCAGTGTTTAAATCCAACCGGCTCCGGATCGTCTGTATTGAAAGGTGGTCCCGCCTGACAAAATTGAATGATCATCAGGGAACTGAATAGCGTTAAAAATCTTTTTATTATAATCTGCATTCCGTCACTTTTCTTTTTATCCCTTTACATGATAGTTCTAATAATGGCCTCACTTCAATTTACTATTATTGAATAAACACATAATAGCATTTTTGGTTCTCTTCCCGGTTATCAAAGTTACAGATTGTTTAAGAAGGGGAAAATTCTATTTTCTCTCCAGGGAGTAATCCGGATCAGGCTCAGGTTGTGTTAACATTTTACAGTCGGGTGACAATTCATGACAATTTATTACCTGGCTGTGACATGAATTCACTTATGGCCCCGTAATTTTGATTCATTAATTGAAAAACCACTTCTATGAAAACAAAGCATTTCAGGTATTTCGCTTTTATCGCGCTCGCTTTAATTTTCTGTATTCAGGCCAATGCTGAAAATTTACGCAAGATAGTATCGCTTTCAGGGTACTGGAAATTTTCGATCGGTGACGACATCAGCTGGATCAACCCTTCCTACGACGATTCAGGCTGGGACCAGATCTCTGTACCCGGACCATGGGAGAATGAAGGTTATAAGGATTACAATGGCTATGCCTGGTACCGGAGAACATTTAAACCCGGTGATATCCCGGCCAATACAATCCTCTATTTAATGCTTGGCCGTATTGACGACGTCGATGAGGTTTACCTTAATGGAAAACTGATAGGTAAAAGCGGCAAGTTCCCGCCTGATTTTGAATCGGCTTATAACAGAACCAGGAAATATATCATTCCTTTTGAAAACCTTAAAAAAGATGCAGAGAATGTAATCGCTGTACGGGTATATGACAGCTATNNAGGATAATGAACTTCTCAATCTTGATCTAAGCGGTAAATGGAAATTTCATACCGGAAATAACAAGGACTGGAAGTCTCCGGAGTTCAATGATGAAGACTGGACACTAATCAATGTGCCGGATTACTGGGAAAACCAAGGATATGAAGATCTCGATGGCTATGCATGGTATCGTGTTAAATTCAAATTGCCCGAAAATTTAAATGCCGGAGATCTGTATCTCGCGCTTGGCAAGATCGATGATGTTGATGATGTTTATCTGAATGGTGAATTTGTCGGAAATGTCTATGACATGAGAAAGAGTTTTGAATTCAATTGGAACGGAGGGGAATGTAACGTTCGCAGAATATATAAGATTAAGGATGGACTTCTCAAACGAAACGGAATGAATACCCTCGCCGTAAGAGTACGAGACGATCAGGGACTGGGAGGTATTTATGAGGGACCAATCGGTATAATGTCGGCGGAAAATTACCGTGAATACAGGAATGAGTATCATTCCGATCAGTCTATCTGGGATTATTTGTACGATAAGTTTATAAGGTAATAAAAGGGAGGAAAAGCTATGATTACGTTATTAAGTAAAAGAAAAATGAGAACCATATTTATATCTGCCCTGATTTTTCTGCTCACTTTATCCGGTAAAGGCAATCCCGGCAATGGTGACCTGGTACTCCTTCAAAGCCTTAAGGGCAGCTGGCTGTTTTCAATAGGTATTAATGAAGAGTGGATATCGCCAAAGTTTAATGACAGTGGATGGGGATCCATAAAAGTACCTTCTCCCTGGGAAGATCAGGGATTCAACGGTTATAACGGATATGCCTTTTACAGGAAAAAGTTTACCATCCCGTCTCTTTACAAGGGTCGAATGCTTTACCTGAATATGGGATATATTGATGATGTCGATGAAGTTTACCTGAACGGACATAAGATCGGTTCAACTGGCAGCTTTCCTCCTGATTACAGCACTGCCTATAATGCCGAGCGTGTTTACTTTATCCCTGAAGAGTACATCAGCTTCGACGCTCCAAATCTCATCGCGGTTAAGGTATATGATTCATATGACCAGGGAGGGATTGTAAGCGGCGAACTTGGCTTATACGGGGGAAAAACCACTGTTAATTTTGACGTCAATCTCCAGGGTGCCTGGAAATTCATGCCGGGTGATGATCCAAGGCGTAAAGAACCTGATTTTAACGACAGTATGTGGGATGAAATATTTGTTCCTGCGAAATGGGAGGATCAGGGATACCGTGACTATGACGGTTACGCATGGTATCGCAAATCATTTATCTTCCCGGGAAACAACGCTGATGAAAAAATGGTCATCATGATGGGTAAGATAGACGACATTGATCAGGTGTTTATCAACGGAACATTTGTAGGCTCAACCGGAAATTTTCCGAATCATGGCAAAGAATTGGCAAATTCAGGTCAGGAATATGACGCATACAGGGGATATTATTTACCTGCAGGATTGCTGAAAAAAGGTGAGAAAAATGTTGTTGCTGTCAGAGTCCTGGATACCGGGGGTGCAGGCGGGATTTATGAAGGACCGGTAGGAATTATCTCACAAACCAAGTATATCGAATACTGGAGAAAATTAAAGAAAACCGGAAATTAATACTTTTCCCAATTCCGGATAACAAAATATAGGATTCAGGTTTTAAATGTTTGGGTTTACACATTTTGGCAAAAAAGGGAAGGAGCCGGTCGCAGGGACATGGCTCCTTTCCCGATTTATAAACCAGATTATTTCATTGAAATCATATATATTTAAAGAAATTATCACTGAATGAGCTCATCATTACGAAAAATCGGCTTATTGATCCTGGCAGTTATTATTTTACCTGTTCTGGTCTTTTCAGTGTTTGAGATTGGCAATCTCCGGCAAAACGAAAAGGTTATCCAGGACATATACAGAAATCAGCTGGATGCCATTCTTTATTCTGTAAATCAATATTCCGATGATATTGTAAGCAACCTTTCGAGCAGGATTGAAAACAGCTTAAACAAAAACAAACCCGATACTGTACCTGAACTGAACAGGATTTTAAGTGAATTTTCTGCGGTCTCAGGCCTGATTCAATTCAATAATAATCTTGAATATATCTCTTCCGAGCCAAATTCATACCGCGACAGCACAATAGTTTCTGAAATAATTACCAGGCTTGGGAGCAACGGCAAAACTCTTCAGCAGCTACAGTCGTATATGAGAGGAGGCTACCGTAAAATTGAAACGATCGGAAAGGCAGGCAGGGATATGCAACTGATTGTTTTTTATACTCTTGTCAAAGATCAGTATATAATCAATGTCCTGGTCCTCGATCCCGGAAAGTTCATCAGCCAGGTGCTCGATCCGAAGATCCAGGAGATCGCGAAAGACAAGTTTTATATTGTCGCTTACCGTGCCGGAAAAGATCTGCCTTTTTATACCTCAGATAAACAATATAATCCCGGCAGGATTGATGATAAAGAGCCTTTCTGGCTGCTTAAGGACTATCTGATGGGCATCGAACTAAAAGACCTTACCATTGCAGACCTTGCAAGAGATAGGACTAAAAGGAACCTTATACTTATTCTATTGATGGATACCGTTCTCCTTTCAGGAACCTGGCTGATATTCAGGAATGTTAAACGGCAGGTCGAACTCTCACAGATGAAGAGTGACTTTGTATCGAATGTCTCGCATGAGATCCGTACTCCCCTTGCCCTGATAAGCATGTATATTGAGACTCTTGAAATGGGAAGAGTGAAAAGTGCAGAGAAAATAAAGGAGTATTATAATGTGATCCTGAATGAGACCTCGCGCCTGTCAGGCATTGTAAACAGGATCCTGAGCTTTTCACAGATAGAAAGCAATAAGAGGAAATATACATTTTGCGAGACCGTGTTAAATGAGGTTGTGGAGAATGCAGCTCTCACTTTCCTTTATTCACTTGAGAATAAAGGATTCAGATATTCATTCGAACCAGGTGAAAACCTGCCTGTAATTATGGCCGACAAGGAAGCAATTGCTGATGCCTTTGTGAACCTTGTCGATAATGCAATAAAATACAGTACCGATGACAAGGACATCACCGTAAGAACCGGAAAATATGATAATTATGTCTTTGTTGAAGTGGAAGATCACGGTATCGGTATTTCAGAAAAAAACCAGAAATACATATTTGATAAATTCTACCGGGTCACAGAAATGAACCTCGCTAATAATGTGAAGGGGTCGGGGCTTGGGCTTGCAATAGTTAAGCATATGATGGATATTCATGAAGGAAAGATCTACATAAAAAGCACACCGGGCTCAGGATCGCTGTTCAGGCTTTCATTCCCGGTAAAATAATCTTAGCAATTATGAAAAAAATATTGATCGTTGAGGATGAATTGAGTATGGTTAAGGGATTAAAAGACAACCTTGAATTCGAAGGATTTGAGACTGATACGGCTATGGACGGAAACCTTGGTCTTCAGAAAGTCCTTCAAAATAAATATGACCTTATCATACTAGATGTTATGCTGCCGGGTGTTTCCGGCTTTGATATCTGCAAAGGCGCCCGGAAAGAAGGAGTGAATACTCCTATCATTCTTCTGACAGCAAAAGGTGAAGAGATTGATAAGGTACTTGGATTGGAGCTGGGAGCCGATGATTATATTACAAAACCATTCAGCCTGCGCGAGCTGCTTGCCAGGATCAAGGCAATCCTGAGGCGCCCCCCGATCGGAAAGGAAGGAAGCGTTGAACCGGAATTTATCGATATAGGGAATATTAAAGTCAATTTCAAAAACTATGTTGCGCTTAAAGGAAAGAATGAAATCAAAATGTCGTACAAGGAATTTGAAATATTGCATTACATGTTTATGAATGCAGGTAAAATAATTCAGCGCGATGATCTTATGAGCGATGTATGGAGTATCGATTATGAGGTTACCACCCGTACGATTGATAATTTTATCCTTAAGCTGCGGCAGAAGATCGAAGCCGATCCGAATAATCCGAAGATCATTCTTACGGTTCATGGGGTAGGCTATAAGATGATATTGTAAAAGATCAAGGCAAAAGGCAAAAGGAGAAAGTCAGATCAAGACATAAGCAGTACAAAGGTGTTAAAGTATTAAATCCGATTGCACGATGTCAGGATTATTGTCCTCCGGATGTTGCCTGATTGTTACCGCCGTTCTTTACATCGTCGTTTTGAATGCCCCGACGGGCTTTATTTACCTGTGTATTAATCTTCCCGAAATTGTAAGTCATACTTAGACGAAAGGTTCGTGCCAGCTGGGTAGAGACATTATGCGAAGAGAAGGTAATGTCTTTTGATTCGGATGTATATTTCTTCTCATACCAGAATGGATCGGTCGAAGAAAGGGACAGCATCAGCTTGCGTTTTAACAGATATTGCGATACACCAAAGCTGGTATAATAATAGGTCGAGGATTTGCCCTGAAGCATGATGCTTGGAGATTGAATCCCAACGTAGGTATTTATGGAACCATCTTTCCATAATGTCCATCGTCCTCCAACTGTTCCGTAATAACTAAAACCTTTGTTGGAGATGGCATATCCATTATTGGTCTCCAGATTATTGTAATTTCCGCTTCCGTTTAAATAAATACTAAGTTTACCGGAGGGACGATAACTGGCATAAAGGCTTAATCCGATGCGCTCATTTTTACCGATGTTTTCATAAGTAGTAACAATAGCCCCGGTGGGCTGAACTTTTGAGATACTCTCAATTGAGTTATTCACAAATGAGGCAGACGAAGTAGCTGAGAAATTTAATTTCGGAGTAAAATATGTATATCCTAATTCAAATGAATGTGACACTTCGGATTTCAGCGAAGGGTTCCCATAGCTGATATTCATCGAATCAATATTGTTGACATACGGATTCAAATACCATATGCCGGGACGGGAAAGACGCTGGGTATATGACAGTTTTATGGTTTGCCCCTCTTTGGGCATAAAAGAAAAGGTAACATAAGGTACAAGATTAGAAAGCCGGTTGGTAAAATCAGTATTGACACCTGATGTTTTCGACACTCCGTCGTTCCAGGTCCGTTCAAGGCGCAACCCGGTTTTGGTGCTGAGCTTTTTCCATTTGAACACGTAACCTAAATATGCTCCCAAAATATATTGATTATAATCCAGATCGTTCCCATTGGTCAGCTTCACCGTATCGTTACGATAAGTTTCGGAGGTGCTTGTGTTCTGCCGCAGGATGAATTTTACCCCTCCTTCCACCTGGTGCATCTTGGTCAATGGGTCATAATAGTCTACCTGGAAGGTTTGCTCCCGGCCTACGGCATCATTGTCCGATAGCTGGCTGTACGAGGGATAGTTGACTAATCCGTTAATTATNNCAGGTTTTTTATAAGTCTTCTGATAATCGATACTCCCCGACAGCGAGCCATAGCTGTTCTTGCTGTTTGTGGAGCTTGTATACCAGCGGGTAATATCGTTTGTAGTGTTCATATACCTGGTTTCATTAAAGTCGTTGCTTGTGTAAGCGCCCTGGTATCCCCAGAAAGAAAGGCTAATGAGGTTAAGGGAATCAATGTCATAGCTCGCTTCACCGGAAAGACCGCTGGATAATCCATGGTAGGAACTTGTGCCATCCGAGTTTGAATAATAGTATTCGGCATTATTGAAATATTCGCTTGTGGTGCTCGACCTAGCCTGGGGTTGCTTAAACTGGCTGCCATAATAACGGGCCGAGAAAGTGAGCTTTTTGATCTTTGCGGCCAGGTAAACACTCCCATTGATGCTTCCCCTGTTATTTACTCCCCCACTGACGCTGCCGTTGTACCCGCCGAGTGTTTTTCTGTTCGTTATGATGTTGAGGATCCCTCCCACTCCTTCGGCCTCATATTTTGAAGAAGGATTGGTGATCACTTCTATGTCTTTAATGGTATTGGCCGGAAGGCTTTTAAGCACATCCTTGAAGTTTGTCGACATCATCGAGGAGCTTTTGCCGTTCACCAGCACTTTGAAATTCGACTGCCCGTTTACGGTGATGTTTTCTTCAGCATCAACGGTAACCAGGGGTACCTTTCTGAGCATTTCGAGCGCATTGTTGGTCTGTGCTTCCGGATCGGATTCCATACTGTAAACGATCTTGTCAATATCTATTTTTACCAGGGGCTTTTGTGCCGTAACGACAACTTCCTTCATCTCCTTCCCCTCATCGATGGAAAGCTTTCCAAGGCTGGTTTTCAGTTCAGTGACATTTACTTGCATGCTGAATTCTTTATATCCGGTTGCAGAAACGGATAAAATGTATTTGCCCGGTGTATTCAGGCTTATAGAAAACTGTCCCGAAGGATTGCAGGCCTCAACCTTCTTCACCTTGATGGAATCGTTTTTCAGAATTACGGTAGCATAAGGAACTCCATCGCCTGATATCTTGTCTGTGACCTGACCGCTTACCTGGTAACTGGCGGTTTTATTTTGTGCTGATGCAGGTAATGAAACGGCAATTATCAGCAACAACATACATAAATATTTCATTGGTAAATAATATTAGGGATGGATATATGCTTTAGGATTTGTGGCAGAGTGCTGCCGGTTTTTAAAACAATGATTAGATTCTTAAATTTAGTTACGGACATTGACCGATATCAAAATTAAATCATACTATTATAAAAATCAAATATTCAAGGGAAATTATATTAATGAATGTATTGAATGGTTATTCGTCAGTAGAGGCGCTATTTCATTTTTGCTGACATGTCCTAAACTCGCGCAAGTATTAGCCGATATCTCTTTTACCTGATAAAATTAGTGCTGACCTTTTTTGCTTTTTTTGGGGGTTCGATAGTGCCGGATGTAGCTTCTTTCATTTTCAACAGCCAGATCATATTCTTGCCCAGCACACTCATAATCTGTTTACCTTCCTCATCCCTGTCAACCTCACCGGCGCTTGCACCATGTATTACGTTCCAATAATTGGATGTTGCAATGATCATCTCAGAGTATGTAAGGAAATGATATAAACTATCAAGAGTGGCCGAACCTCCTGTCCTTCGGACTGCGACTATAGCTGCTGCAACTTTATGGCGAAGCAGTCCTCCGTTTGCTCCGGCGACAAAGAACAGCCGGTCTAAAAAGCTTTTCATCGTTCCCGGAATACCTGAATAATGAACCGGTGAACCGAGTAAAATACCATCAGCTTTCTTTATTTGCTGTATCCATTGGTTCAGGTCATCTGTTTTAATAATGCACTTTTCATCTTTGTTAACAGAACATTTGCCACAAGCAGTACAACCATGTATTAATTTGTTTCCGATATGGAGTATTTCAAATTCAATACTACTTGCCTTCATTTCATTGCCAACCATATTTAATGCATGAAAAGTATTGCCTTTCTTATTGGGACTGCCGTTTATCGCTATTACTTTCATTTGCTTTTTATTTTGAAAACTTAAAGTCTGATAACTTCAAAATTATATAGAATTAATTANNCCTATTCAATCAGGGAATGTCGTTATATATAATTTCTCTGCCAATTTTAATAGCTTTGGCATTGGAAAATATATAAATGAGATACAAACATTCAGATATAAAAAAGATATCTCCCATTGAACTTCCATGCAAGAAGACAATATACAATTCGCAGGAGGAGGCTCAGGATATGATCAGATATATCAAAGAAAACCGAAGTATAAAAGAGATTAACGCATATAAATGCAGCTCCTGCGGTTTCTGGCACTTAACAAGNNTTGCTCGTTTCACTCGCTGTCTTTGAGTCTTGAGCTCTTTGCTGACTCCTAATCCACCATTTGGCGGATGAGGATAAGCTTATAACCTTCAGGTCCGTGTCAGCTGTCAGAAAATATAATTGGCTGGTTATACGTCATGCCTGGATTCTGTTGATAAATAATATTTAAGTGATATATTTAAATTTGCAAAAGGCTTTTAACATATAATCACAAATGAATTAAAATATATATCATGAAAAATATTCCATTTATAGTGATTTTGAGGGCTCGATTCACATTTCTGCTTTTAATCCTGTTTGTTTATTCTTCATTTAACAGCACAGCTATAGCAGAGAAGGGGAAACCTGTTTTCCAATACACCGTTTCCATGCCGGAACCGGCCTCTCATTATTATCATATGGAGCTATCATGCACCGGTTGGACTGAAGATACAATTGATTTTAAATTACCTAATTGGATGCCAGGATATTACCAGTTAATGTATTATTCCAGGGACATTGAAAATATTTCAGCATGGGATGAAAATGGGAAAAAGATCTCACTCAATAAAATAAACGATAATACCTGGAACATTTCAGGCATCAGGAACACACCTTTCATATTGACCTATGACGTAAAAACTTCCAGACAATTCGTGGCTAACAGTTATTTGGATAGCACTCACGCTTACATTGTACCCGAAAATAATTTCTTATATATAGCTGGATTCCTCAATACCCCGGTATCAGTTAAGATAATAAAAAACAAACCATGGAGCACAATTGCTACAGGATTAGAAATTGTTCCCGGGATACCTGATGAATTCACTGCTTCGGATTTTGATATCCTTTACGATTGTCCAATTTTAATCGGAAATTTAGAGGAGCTTCCTTCATTTAAAGTAAATGGAGTTGACCATCGTTTTATAGGATATGATATGGGAAACTTTGATAAGTCACTGTTCATGGAGAATTTGAAGAAAGTAGTTGAAGCAGCTGTGGCAATATTTGGTGATGTCCCCTATTAACAATATACCTTTTTAGGCTTTGGTC
>PMIG01000032.1 GCA_003157055.1 Bacteroidales bacterium
AATAAGGGTTGAATATTTACTTTCTGAAGCTTTCAGAGCGTCTTCGGTCTCCTGCCGCTTAGTGATATCGCTATAGAAAGTTTGATATTGCCGCCTGCCATCCCAGAAAATTTCCCTCATAGAAACATCTAAATGCCTGATGGTGCCATCCTTAAGTTGAATATCAATATCAACCTGTTTGGGCATATTTTCACCGCGTAAGAATTTTTCGTGACGCAGCACCCAACTTGCATGGGCTTCAGGTGTGTAAAATTCCGGCGGGGGATTTATTTTAACTCCATCTATATTCCTATACCCAAAGATATCTAAAAAAGCTTGATTTACGTATGAAGTATTATCATTATTGTCGGAGATTCGAATACCGATAAACGCGTTGTCTAAAGAATTTCGGAAGTTGTGTTCCGAAAGATTCCTGGCTTCTTCTATTCGCTTACGATCAGTAACGTCTCTTAAAATCACCAAATCACCAATTGGCTTGTCTCCTTTTCGCAACGGGCGTGAACTTATTTCAATTGNNCTCTATTAAACGTTGGTTAACGTCGATTATTTTACCCTGCTCGTCGATTAACAAAAATGCATCATTTGCAGATTTAAAAACAGCTTTATATCTTACCTCATTTTCAATTTGAGATAGTTTTTGGTTAGCCTGATGTTCAACTTCGAGCATTTCCAGTTCTTCAACTCGGTGCTTTGAAGCCTTGAGTTTCCCGGAAGGATTTTCTTTAGTTAAGTCTGTTCTGGTCATTTGTTTTTCCATCTAAGGAGTCCCAAATCTATTTCTTTTTCATTAAACGTGACTATCAAAAACGTCCTTTATCTCACTCTCATCGCCGCTTCAAATTCGAACCCTAATTTCGCTTTTAGCTGCTGTGGATTACTACTTTTAATTAATGCGTTTTCCGCACTAACCAGACGGCCTTTCACCAGATTAGCCAATGCTTCATCAAAGGTTCGCATACCCTCGCTGCTGCAAAGCTGCATTACGTTTTGTAGTTCAAAAGTCCTTTGATCGCGAATGATATTTCTGACAGCTGTATTAGCAATCATAATCTCAAATGCGCCTATTCTTCCTGTATTCCCGATACAGGGCAGCAAGGCTTGCGAGACCACTGCCTCTATCACTTGCGATAGCTGCAACCTGATTTGTTGTTGTTGGCCCTCTGGAAATACATCTATGATGCGGTCCACCGTTTGGGCGGCATCTGTCGTATGCAAGGTACTCAAGACCAGATGCCCCGTTTCCGCAGCCATGATAGCAGTACTTATAGTTTCCAGATCTCGCATTTCTCCGACAACGATTACATTCGGATCGTGGCGTAGAGCGTGGGTTAGCGCAGTGGCAAAACTTTTAGTGTCGTCGCCCAGGTCACGTTGAACGATAAAGCACTTTTCATCGTAGTGAAGAAACTCGATCGGGTCTTCAATGGTAATGACGCTTCTCGCCGCATTCTTATTGAGGTAATCAATCATCGCCGCAAGGGTAGTTGATTTGCCGCTGCCGGTAGGGCCGGTCACCAATACTAAACCTCTCGGTTTTAAGACAAGGTCTTTCAAGATTTGGGGCAATGCCAATTCATCAATCGATGGAATTCTAAGCGGCACGAGCCGGAAAACAAAACCCATTGTTCCTCTTTGTAGCATTACGTTGACGCGAAATCTCGCCAGGCCTGAAATACTATAGGCAAAATCAAGTTCCAATTCTCTTGTAAAGACAATTCTTTGCTCAGGGGTAGTAACCTGTTGAAATATAGATTCAATTTCTATCAGGTCTACCTTCTGCAACTCTTCTTGCTTTACTAGCGCGCCGTCTATGCGAAACACAGGAAAACTGGCGACTTTTAGATGTAAATCTGAAGCCTTTTTATCCACCATCACTTTAAGTATTTCATTTATCTGCACCATGAAATTCCTGTCGGTACACCTTGCAATTATCAACAAATCTAAAGAAGAGAATGGTTTGTAACTTAAGTCTCTGCAGCAAATACGAATCGTTTTTCCTTAAATAGTGTTACACAGGCATCTACAGCTTCGGAATCATAAAGAATGCCTTTTTTCTCTGATATTTCTTTCAACGCACTTTCGATACCCAGGGAAGGCCTGTAGGGTCGGTGAGAAGACATAGCTTCGACAACATCAGAAACCGCAATCACCCTCGCTTCACGGATAATATTCTCTCCTGAAAGCTGATTTGGATATCCGGAACCATTCAGCCTTTCATGATGCTGGAGGACAGCCTGAGCGACCGGCCACGGGAAATCAATTCCTTTAAGAATATCGTAGCCTGTTTTAGAATGCTCCTTGATGATTCTGAACTCTGCTTCCGTAATTTTTCCGGGTTTGCTGAGAATCTCAGACGGCACACATATTTTCCCGATATCATGTATTGTCCCAATAACTCGGATGCCGTCTATTTCTTCTTCAGGAAGATCCATCTCTCTGGCTATTGCGCATGCGAGGTCAGCCACACGGTGCTGATGCCCGGATGTATATGGGTCCTTCATTTCGATGGTTATGGCTATGGCTTTAATTGTTTCTCTCAATGCCTTGAGCTGTTTCTCGATATTCAGTTTTTTCTCTTCTGCAGCAATCTTACGTTCGGTGACATCAGTGAAGAAACTCAAGCTGCATTTTATACCATCCAAAAACATCTGAGTTGTATTTATATCAGCATAAATTACCACCCCGTCTTTTCTTCGACATGGGATTCCTTCGGCTAGTGTATTGATATCATTTACTCTAACTTCAGCAGAGCTCACATATTTTTTTTGATCTTTTGGATAGATTTCCTTTAAAGTCATTTTATTTAACTCTTCTTGACTATATCCCAGCATTCTGCTGATAGCAGGATTAGAATATTTGAATTGTTCCGTTTCAAAATCAATAATCAATATTCCTTCAGCGGCCGATTCAAAAATGGTGCTGTACCTCTTTTCAGATGCCATTAGAGCTTCAACACTTGTTTTCAGGGCATCTTCTGTCTGTATACGACCGCTGATATCTTTAACAAAAACAGAGATCCCGGCGTTGGATGGATAAACAGAGATTTCGTGAGTTTGTTTTAGTATCCCTGGGTATTTCGTGATAAAAACTTGTGATTCTTTGTTTTTCATGACTTCTTGAAATACATCCCGTAACCTTCTCGTTACCTCATTTTCCGGGAAAATTGTGAACAAATGCTTTCCGAGGGCTTCCATCGCGGTGACCCCGGTTAACTTTTCCGAAGCTTTGTTCCAGTATGTATACTTCAGTTCGCTGTCCAAAGCAAAAAACACATCGTCAATACTATCTGCCAGCTCTCTGTAATGGATCTCACTCAGCCGCACTCTGTCTTCAGTTGATTTCCGTAAACTGATTTCCTGAACCAACTCTTCATTAGTTTTGGTCAGCTGTAAGGTGCTTTTTTGCACCCTAATCTCAAGTTCACTTCTTACCTTTGTTAAAGCTTCTTCCGCATGCTTACGGACAGTGATATCTCGTATGTTGCATTGAATTACTTTGTAATCCCTGATTGAATATACGTTGGAAATAAACTCAACTGAAATCTGATTCCTGTTCTTTGTCTCAAGCGGTAAATTTTCA
>PMIG01000041.1 GCA_003157055.1 Bacteroidales bacterium
CGGTCCCGCCGGTAAGTGCAGTCACGATCGATATTCTGACGGGAATAACCTGGTTAGTAATTGGCAATCCATTAGCATTTCGTGCAATGGCCTGGTAGTTGAAGCCCTGGGGCACCTGGGCGGTGCAGGGGGAAAGGCAAAAAGTAAGTAGTAAGAAGTAAGTAGTAAGAAGTAAGAAGAAGAGTTTTGTTTTCATGAGAAAAAGGATTAAAGGCATTAAGGTATTAAAGCGTTACGGTTTTAAGGCATTAGGGCGTAATGTCAAATAGCCTTTGGTTTAACATTAAACTGTTTATAACAAAATAAACTGAAAGGAAAGTTAGAATAAAAAGGATATTATCTCAAGTTTTTTTTGACGAATGGAGAAAATTTATCCTTATGATATAAAACAGGCGAGCTAATTTTAAGCTAAGAACCAGACATAAAACCAAGGCAGATGACCTCGGGTGAAGTTCGCCGGAGTTTAGCGTTCCTCGGGGGAGAAATTGGCTGTACTGTTATTTTTGCAGCCGGAATCTCTTTTATGATCAATTTCTGATCCTGGTTTTATTTAACCGGCGTCAGGCTGCACTCACAGGTTTTTCCTTATTGATAAGGATATAAATTATTGGCAGAATACCTAATGTGTTAAAGATAAAGATGCAGATAAACCATGCAAGATGATTATTTCGTCCGGCTTTCCACATTGCAATTAATTTCCATACAGAGTCCCATATTGCAACAATAAGAATTAACGGGATAAACCATGGCATAATAGAATAAATTTCCTGTTCCATTTGATTTTAGTTTTAATTATTAAAAACAACATATAAAGAGCATCCCGGACACTTATTTGCCGGGTTATTTATTTACCTGCGCTGTCTTATTGGTGATAAGGCTGTTGACTAGGGTTTTAAGGTCATCGATTTCTTTCTTCTGGCTTTCGATCTGCTGCTGCTGTTCTTTTATAGCTTCGGTCAATACAGCAGTTATCTTATCATAAGCTACTGATTTGTACCCATCAGATCCCGTGACTACAACTTCAGGAACGACACTCTCCAGTTCCTGGGCAATAAATCCGATATGCTTTCTTCCGATTCCAACATTCAGGCTATCGCTGATCAGATCAAAACTAACACCACGCATTGCCATTACCTTTTCCAGACAGCTTTCAAGCGTGTATATATTCTTCTTAAAACGAACATCAGAACTTGTAAGCCAATTGTACCCTGATTGAACTCTGCCATTACCTGCTATTATATCCAATTTCTGGCCAGGAGAGGTAGTCCCTATCCCAAAACTTCCTTGCAGATATCCATTACCATTTTTGTAAACGGTAAAAGCATTTGAACGATGTGAATTATCATTACCATTTCCAGCAATAAATAAAGGGTCTGTGGGTACCCATAGAACATTTCCGCCAACACTGCATGTGGTGTCATTATATTGTCCTATAACTGTTGAGTAAGAAGACCTGGCAGTTGCAAAACCCATTGCTGTTGAACCGTCTCCAATTGCTTTCGAGTACACTCCCATTGCGGTCGAATAGGCTCCAATAGCTTTCGAGTATACTCCCATTGCTGTTGAAACGTATCCACTTGCTAATGTACTGTATCCCATTGCGGTCGAACATTCATCACTTGCCCTGGAAAAATTACCCATTGCGGTCGTATTAAATCCACTGGCTACTGTCCCAACTCCCATTGCGGTTGAGCCGCTTCCATCTGCCCGGGTTCCACACCCCATTGCTGTCGAAAAATCTCCAGTTGCTGATGAATATTTACCAAAAGATGTAGCAAAATTTCCATTTGCTCTAGTTAGATAGCCTATAGCTGTCGAAAAGTCGCCCCTTGCAGTATCAGCCAGTCCAAATGCAAAAGAGCCATAACCTAATGCCTGCGAACCTTGTCCGACAACAACTGAGTATAATCCTTGGGCATAAGCAACTCCTGTACTATTTCCATTAAAATCAACCCCGGCACTTCCAATGGCAAAGCTCCTGTATCCTTCTGCAAGAGCACCTCTTCCGATAGCATAGCTTTCATCTTGTACTGCTTGTGCAGAATCACCAAATGCAAATGAATTAATTGAACTTGCAACAGCATTTTTCCCTATTGCAGTAGAATAATCTCCATTAGCTATGGCCTTATATCCCATCGCCTGTGAATACATTCCTCTTGACTTGGATTGATATCCTATTGCAAATGAATTTACTCCGACACTGTCAGGTGTCCCGATTCGAATGTTCCCTGCTAAAAAAGCATTTTTTATCGGGTACCATAATATTCTATTTACAGGATTAACTATACCAGTCGCATCCGTATTCACATTCAGGTAATTGTCATTCGTGCCTTTGGTCATGTCATAACCGCCCACAGCAAACCCTCCACGTTTTCCTTTGGTCAATGGATTGCTGTCGATATATATCCTTACGCTGTCGTTGCTTACATCCAGATAATTCTGTACTGGCACGCCACCTTTCGTCATATCGTACCCGCCAACTGAGAAGCCTCCTCTCGCTCCTTTGAGATTTGGCTTGCTGTCAACATAGATCCTCGCACTGTCAGTGTTTAATGTAA
>PMIG01000221.1 GCA_003157055.1 Bacteroidales bacterium
AGATTCACACTGGCTTATCGAAGATTTTATCGATGGCAGGGAATTCAATATAAGCGTTCTTCCGGGAGAAAATGGTCCTGAGGTAATGCCACCTGCCGAGATGGTATTTCATAATTTCAAACATGGTATGCCTAAGATTGTGGATTTCAGAGCAAAATGGGAAGAAGGTACCTTTGAGTATGAAAATACTATAAGAAATTTCCCTGGAAATGATCTCAACCCGGAACTTAAAGAGAGAATAATGTCAGCTGCACTTAAATGCTGGTATGTATTTGGTTTGAAAGGATATGCAAGGGTAGATATGAGGATAGATAAGAATGATAACCCTTATGTGATAGAGGTAAACGCAAATCCTTGTCTTTCACCCGATAGCGGACTTGTGGCTGCAACGGAGGCTGCAGGGCTTCCTTTCACTGTCGTTCTTCAGAGGATAATCAACGACCTAAATTTATAATTGTATGGCAAAAATTTCAGCAGGTTTAAAACCGGAAGAGAGAAAGCGCGTTGAAGAGATATTAAGGTCAACAGACTTTTTTTATGAATTCGAGATCGATACTGCACTCGAGATTGCAGATGAAACAATCGCTAACGGAATGGAGAAAAGCGGTTATTACTGGCTTAAGGTAACTGATGATGATGGTATAGTGGCTTTTGCAAATTATGGCAAAAATGCTTTCTCAACCCACTCATGGGAATTATACTGGATTGCCGTTCACAATGATGCCAGACATAAGAAACTGGGAAGTGCTCTTCTGAAAGCTGTCNNTACTATCAGCGTAACGGATATGAACTGGCAGCAAGCCTGAAGGAATTCTACGGACCTGGTGATCCGAAGCAGGTTTACGTAAAGACATTGTAGCTCGCTACTTCCTTTTTCAGGGAATAGACCTATTTAATCAGGTTGGCATTGTAATATTCAGGTCTTCCTGTCACTTCTTCTCCAAGCCATGAGGGCTTATCAAATTCTTCATTTTCATCGGAGAGCTCGATCTCGGCAATTATAAGACCCTCATTTTTACCATGGAAGACATCGACTTCATATTTGTGATTGCCTGAAGGAATTATATGCCGCGTTTTTTCTATAACACCAGGCAGACAAATTTTCATCATTTCACGAGCGTCTTGAAGCGGAATACTGAATTCCCATTCGTTGCGCGAGATAGTTTTTCCTTCAAGTCTGCTCTTTATGGTTATAAATGCATTCTCGCCATATATCCTGAGACGTACTGTTTTATCGCTGTCAATTGAGATGTATCTCTGGATGATATCTATCTTCTTCACAGCCAGGTTAATGAATTCGCCATTAACTAGAAACTTACGTTCAGTTTCAGTTGCCATTTTTTATTTAAAGATACTAAAAAACGAAATCAATGCCTCAGAACAAAAGATCCGATTAAACCATTTTAGCCGGATCGCTTAATTTTATTAACTTTTTGCAACTTAAGAATAAGTTCTTTAGTCATATATAATTGGTAGTCCAATTATAAGGTCATGGAGTTAGTCAAAATGTTGATGCTGTTAGTGTAATTCATTTTCAAACTATCTGATTTCTTCGTAACTTTTCATTTTTAACCTAGTTACTTATTATTAACAATAAATAACCTGAGCGCATGAAAACAAAATTCCTTTTTTCTGTTTTAATTTTTGCCTGTTTTTGTCTTACAGGTATTTCCCAGGTTCCAAAAGGATTCAATTACCAGGCTATTGCAAGAGATGGCAGCGGTACTATCCTTGCCAATCTGTCACTTCCTGTAAAAATCGACATTCAGACATCACTTACAGGGGGTACATTAATATATGAAGAGTCGTTTCCTTCAGTCACTTCAAACTCATTCGGTATGATTACCCTTGTTGTCGGGACAGGAACCCAGACCGGTGGAACTGCAGCCTCTTTTTCTGCAATAAACTGGAATCAGACTCTCTTTCTGAAAACAATCATTCAATATCCGGGAACCACTTGGACAACAATGGGAACAAGCCAGATATGGTCCGTGCCTTATGCACTTGTTGCCGACAAGGCAAATGGTGTCAATACCGGAACCAAGCTGTCTGTTACCAGTGCGAATGATGCAGGCACAGATGCTCTTTTCGAAGTTAAGAGGCAAGATGGACAGACTGTATTTGCCGTTTATCCGACTGCGGTAAATGTCTATGTTCCTAAAAGCACATATAAAGGCGTAAAGGGAGGATTTTCAGTCGGCGGTTATGACGGATCAAAAGCCGGCAGTCCGGGCACCGTTCAGGATTACTTAAGGGTAACCCCTGATAGTGTCAGGATTTATATTGACCCGAACCCAACAGCCGCTAAAGGCGTTAAAGGAGGCTTTGCAGTCGGAGGATATGATGAATCAAAAGGCATTAACAGCATGTATTTAAACCTATCGAATTTTAATGCCGTTAGTACAGTAGCATCTTCTTCGCAGGTTCTCTGGTACCCTAATAAAAACGCATTCCTTGCAGGAAATATCCATATAGGACATGTCGATAGCGTAGGAGTAAATTCAACAGCCCTGGGTTATCAATCTATCGCTATGGGAAAATATTCTCAGGCCTTCGGCTACAAGACAAAAGCGCTTGGCGATTATTCAACAGCTATCGGGAAGAATTCTGTTGCCGGGAAGAGATCTCCTGACCGGTTAACAAGTCTGTCGTCGAATGCTTTCGCATTGGGAAATGGCACTAATGCGACAGGTGATGATTCCTATGCATTCGGATCAGGTGCACAGGCTACAGGTAAAAAATCATTTGCTTTTGGTTCAGTAAGTATAGATAGCTCGGGGAATGCATTATCAACAAAGACATTAGCCCAGGGTGATTATTCCACCGCAGTAGGTATGGGGGCACAGGCTACCAGCACCGGTTCCATGGCTTTTGGTACAGGCGCCACATCGGGAGGCTATGGTTCCACAGCCCTTGGTTTCTATAGCACTTCATCCGGCAGTTACAGTGTGGGGATAGGTTATTACGCAAAAGCAACAGGTATTTATTCTCATTCATTCGGATTGAAAGCACAGGCTTTAGGTACTGGAACACTTGCACTGGGAATGTATTCTTATTCCCTTGGTATATACTCAACTGCCCTTGGATATGGTTCAAACGCTATAAACCAATATTCAATAGCGCTGGGTTTCCGTGCAGCTACTACTGGTGATTATTCAACAGCCCTTGGTAGATCAGCAATTGCAAGCGGTCTTTCTTCAATGGCCCTGGGATACAGCGCAACAGCATCTGGAAATACTTCTTTTGCAGTAGGTTATAACGCTTCAGCAGTTGGCGATTATTCGTTCGCGATTGGTACATACGGACTTAATTCTGACGGATCCGTAAATACCAGCAGGCCCACCAAAACGACTCTTTCCTATTCGTTGGCAATGGGGATGGGTGCGCAATCTTCTCAAAAAGGAGATATTGCACTTGGAGTTAATACTACGGCTTCTGGTGGATATAGTACGGCACTTGGATACGGGCCTTCTGCTACTGGCATGTACAGCACTGCATTGGGATACAACGCTACTGGCAGCGGACAATATTCAAGCGTGCTTGGATACCTTGCTACATCGAGCGGTAATTATTCGACAGCAATAGGGATGAGTTCCCTTTCTGCAGGGGTTTATTCATCGGCTTTTGGCTATGGTTCACAGGCTAACGGAAGCAAATCATTATCCGTAGGAACTATCTATTCATATACCTGGTATACATTTTCATATAATCCTATTACCCACAGGTTTATTCTCATACCTCATACTGTAACTCAAAATAATATAGCCAACGGCGATTATTCACTCGCGTTTGGTAATGGGAACACATCGACTGACGGAGGTATCACAGTTGGATGCAATAATTCCGCTACCGGGACCGGGGCAACAGCAATAGGACACTCAAATAACGCAAATGCTCAGTTCTCATTTGCCGGAGGTTCATATTGTACCACAGTAGGTAACAATTCAATAGCTATGGGAGCAAACGTTACTGCTGAATCAGCAAACTGCTTTGCAATTGGAGCATATAACACTTTAGATGGCAGCGCAACTTCCTGGTATCCTTCTGATCCTTTATTTGTTGCCGGAAACGGTGTATCAGGAACTCCCCATGATGCACTTGTCATTTACAAGAATGGTTTGACAAAAATTAATGCCACAGACACTGTTGCCGGGCTATGGGCTTATAATTATGGTACGACCTGGGCTTCAACGATGTATGGAACCTACAGCTATGCACAACAAGCAAATACATCATCGGCAGCTTCTACTTATGGTGCATATCTAAGAGGGTATAGTGCTGGTACTGGATATACTTATGGTTCATATATTTATGCCTCTAATAGTACTGCTAGTACTAGTGCTATTTATAGTACAGATTCCAGATCTTATAATTATGGGTCTGGAATAAATTATGGTATATATAGTTATGCTTATAATTCCAGCGCGACTACAGGTGCTCTTTATAGCGGATATTTTACAGGTTATCAATATGGTTCAGGAACTTATTATGGATTATATGCCGATAAAATTACAAGCCCCTCAATAGATCTGGCAGAGTATATCTACGATTCAAACGGTACCACTCAACCGGCTGATGTTGTTGTAGCAGATCCAGATAAAAAGGAAAGTGTGATTAAATCAACTAAGGCATATCAGACTTCAGTTGTAGGAGTAATTACTACAGAACCGGCGTTAATAATGGGCATGGAACTCATTACAGATAAAAAGACCGGAGAGCCATTGAAGGGTGTTTCTGCAACCCGCCTAGCGTTAAGCGGACGCGTTCCTGTTAATGTATGCGGCGAAAACGGCGACATCAAACCAGGCGATTATCTCACATCTTCTTCCCTTCCGGGGGTTGCAATGAAATGGACTATCCTTGATGTAAATACTGCAAAGGACTTTGATGAACTGAAGAAGATACTTTCAGAGAACGAAAAAAGGCGTAATGCAATAATAGGTAAGGCCGTTGAAAGCTTCTCAGGAAGCGGAACGGGCAAGATCAAAGTTCTGATCTCACTGCAATAAATATTATAAAATCCATTTTAAATATAAAACCGTTCCATCCCGGAACGGTTTTTTTATTGTTAATGTTTATAAATATATCATATTATTTATTGAAATATATATGTGCTATGTTTATATATTTCATAAATTTATCATCAATAACATATAACATCTTCTAATTATTAAGATGAAGTATGTAATGTTTTCAGTCAACAAAAGTAGTTTTAGTTTAGGTGTGAGGGTGATTTGGTAAAACGGCTGCCGGATTTTTCCGGCAGCCACGTTTAATTTATAATCCAGCGGAATTATATTTTTTATGATTATTTTGCAGTACGGTAATACACACCGGAACTTGCGTATCATTTCTTGTTTTATGGATGTAAAAATTGAATCAGGCTGGGGTTCTAAGCTTAAAAACGAGTTCGAGAAAGAATATTTCTCAAAACTTTCTGATTTTGTACACGAAGAATACAGGACTAAAGCTATATACCCTCCGGGAGCTCTCATTTTCAACGCCTTTAACCTCTGTCCATTAGATAGTGTGAAGGCAGTCATTATAGGTCAGGACCCATATCATGGGCCCGGACAAGCTCATGGATTATGCTTTTCTGTCAGGGAAGGAATAGATTTCCCTCCGAGCCTCATTAATATTTTTAAAGAGATCGAATCGGACCTTGGATATAAACCGGCAAGGTCCGGCAATCTTCAGCGATGGGCTTCCCAGGGTGTCCTTCTGCTCAACGCCACACTCACCGTAAGGGCTCATGCTGCCGGCTCACACCAGGGAAAGGGATGGGAACAATTCACTGATGCTGTTATAAGCATACTTAACCGAGATAAAGATAATCTGGTTTTTTTCCTCTGGGGAGCCTATGCACAGAAGAAAGGAGGTACAATTGACAGGTCAAGGCACCTTGTGCTGGAATCCGTCCACCCCTCTCCTCTTTCTGCTTCCAAAGGCTTCTTTGGCAACAAGCATTTCAGTAAGTGCAACAGCTATCTTTCTGAAAAGGGAATATTACCGATTGACTGGAAATAACATTAAACCATAATGGACACAAAGGATAACACCAAGAGCACAAAGTATTTTAGTTAACAGACCTTTGTGTCCTTCGGGTGAACATAGTGCACTTTGTGGTTAAAAAGAAATTATCTAATTGAATTCAGAGCTGTCATTATTGTTGAAACAAGCTCATCTGTGTTCTCAAAGCCTGCAGATAGTCTGATCATCCCGGGTTCAGGATACTTTGCACCCCAAACAGCTTCAACAGGCATTAAAATTGTGTGCGGATCACCAAGGGTGGGAATAAGCTTAATGCTTTCGGANNACCGCCTTAATGAAGCGATCCCTCCTTTTTTTCTTTTCCGCTCCATTGCTGCCGGCAAAATCAAAGGTGACCATCCCCCCGAAGCCTTTATCTCCAAATAACTTCATAGCCTCTTTATGTGTAGTATGCCCTTTGAGTCCAGGATACCACACTTTACTGATCTTTTCTGATCTTCCCAGAATCTCAGCAACAAGAGAAGCATTAAAGCATTGCTGCCTGAACCGCAGGTTAAAAGTCTGGATCTGGGTGTGCAGCCTGTAAGCATCATCTGCC
>PMIG01000396.1 GCA_003157055.1 Bacteroidales bacterium
ATTGAATATGCAAGCAGAATACAGATGGCAATGCTTCCCATGGAGGATTATTTCGAGAAATCATTTTCGGACTATTTTATTTTCTTCAAACCAAGAGATATCGTAAGCGGTGATTTTTACTGGATCGCAGAGAACGATAAATCGATATTCTTTACCGTTGCCGATTGCACAGGGCATGGTGTACCGGGTGCTTTCATGAGTACAATGGGCATTTCGACGCTGAATGAGATTGTATCGAATAACCGGAATCTGAAGGCAAATACAATTCTTAATATTCTAAGATCCAAGATAATGGGAGTCCTTCATCAAACCGGTAAGGAAGGAGAGGCTGCTGATGGTATGGACATTTCACTTTGTGTGATGAATAAGGAAATGACAATACTTGAATATTCTGGTGCTTATAACCCTCTCTTTATTTTCCAAAGGGGCGAGCTGAAGGAATATAAGGCCAACAGGATGCCTATTGGAATTCATTATGGTGAAGAGGTATCTTTTACCAACTATGAAATCAATGTTTCAAAAGGAGATACAATTTATTTATTCTCTGATGGGTTTAGTGACCAGTTTGGCGGATCTGAGGGAACCAAATACAAGAAATCGAACCTTAAGAAACTTCTTTCCGAGATATATTATCGTCCAATGGTAGAGCAACGGAATATTATTGATACAGAGTTAGCAAACTGGAAAGGTACAGGAGACCAGATTGATGATATCACAATTATCGGAGTCAGAATTTAACTTATAACTTCTCACCACCTCGCCCTACCCGCTTTCGATAATTAAAAATCAGTTACCTTTAAATTGTATAATTCCAGAAATTATGAAGATAAAATTTCTCGGTGCCGCCCGCGAAGTTACAGGAAGCAAACATCTGATAACGACCGATTCAGGCAAAAGACTTCTTCTCGATTGCGGCATGTTCCAGGGCAAAGGCCTTGAGACTGACAGGATGAACAGAGACCTTGGTTTTGAACCCGAGTCGATAGATCATATTATTCTTACTCATGCCCATATTGATCATGCCGGGTTGATTCCCTATATGTACAAACAGGGATTCAGAGGTTCTGTGGTTTGTACAAACGGCACTCGCGATCTTTGCGCAATAATGCTTTCAGATTCGGGATTCATACAAGAACATGATACCGAAACTTTCAACAAAAGACGGACAAAAAAGGGACTTCCTCCTGTAACGCCCATTTATACCCAGAAGGATGCTGTTGCCAGCATGAGCCTTTTTATCGGGGTTCCAGGTGACATGAATTTCAGGATAGACGAAAATATAAAGGTAAGGTTTACCAGTACAGGACATATGCTTGGCAGCGGTGTTGCAAACCTGCAGATAATTGAAAAGGGTCAGATTAAGAGAATAGCATATACAGGTGATATCGGAAGGCCTGTAGACCCGATCCTTGCACCTCCTGTGCCGTTTCCTCAGGCCGATATCCTTATTACAGAATCGACTTATGGCGACAGGCTTCACGATGATAACACTTCTGCAGAAGAAAAACTTCTCGATGTTCTCATGAATACCTGTGTCAATAAGGGCGGAAAGCTTATAATTCCGGCTTTCAGCGTGGGACGGACACAGGAAATTGTTTTTGCCCTGAATAATTTTTTCAATGCAGGAAGACTGCCGAAGATAGATGTCTTTGTCGACAGCCCACTGGCTGTAAATGCGACTACTGTCTTTCAGATGCACCCGGAATGTTTTAACAGTGAATTCGCAAAAGTGCTAAAAACTGACAGTGATCCCTTCGGCTTTGACGGCCTCTCCTATATTACAAAGGTGGAAGATTCAAAAAAACTGAATGATCATAAACAGCCGTGTATAATAATTTCGGCATCAGGCATGGCAGAAGCCGGCCGTATTAAACATCATCTGGCAAATAATATTTCAAATCCCGCAAATACTGTACTTTTTGTTGGTTATTGTGCTCCTTCAACACTTGGAGCCAGAATCCAAGGAGGGATAAAAGAGGTTTCAATTTTTGGTACTGTTTATCCGATAAATGCAGAGATCCAGAATATAGAATCATTTTCCGGCCACGCCGATTATAAGGAACTGATTCAATTCCTCGGATGCCAGGAAAAGAGCGCTATTGAAAAGACTTTTATTGTACATGGTGAATATGAGACCCAAAAGAAATATGTTGCTATGTTGCAGCAGGAAGGTTATAAGAATCTGGAAATACCTGCAAGAGGACAGGAGTTCGATGTTTTATAATTCTGGTCATCTCATGACATATTTTCTGAGCTCCTTCCTTACTAATTTGTAGTCAGGCAGTAGTTCTTCCAGCAGATTGTAAAACCCCTTTCCGTGATTTGGATGCTTAAGATGGCACAGTTCATGAACTATAATGTATTCATAGAATTTCTCGTCGAGTTTGATCAGTTCTGAGCTTATTGAGATCCTCCCTTTTGCGGAGCAGCTTCCCCACCTGCTTTTAGATGCTCTTACTACCATTGAATAAGGTTCAAAGTGGTAACTTTCGTATTTTCTTAATATTTTCTCAAGCAGCAATCTGAAATATTGCATTGCCTGCTCCCGGTACCATTTATCCAGCAGGGTTTTTACCTTCCTGGTGTTTCTAATATCTGGTAATCCGACTTCAATAATGTCGTCGTACTTCCTGACAAATGCCACTGGCGATGCGATAAGTCTCAGTTTATTCTCTTTCCCCATAATAAAATGGTATTCACCATCCGTGTATTTTTTACCGTAATTTATTCTGACAGAATCCGAATAATTATTAAGATGCTTCTTTATCCAGGCTGACTTCTCATTAACAAACTTGTCAATTTTTTCCGGTGATACACTTTTAGGAGCCCTGACAACCACTCCGTCATGAGGACTTATGCTGATTGATATTGATCTGCGCCTCGAAAAAATTACCTTATAATCAATTTCACTCATACTCGGTTGGCCCCCCATCCCCCCTGAAGGGGGGTTAAATTGGTTAATAAATTTTGATCTATCAACTGAGTCAAGCCCCTTTTAGGGGGCAGGCCATGCTTTAGCGTGGCCGGGGGTTGTCGTTCAATCATTAAAAAATTATAACAATTCGTTAAAATAACTATAAAATGCAAAAACAAAACTTATTTCTGGAATAAACAATTTACTATTGTTGTCTGTTAATAGAATATAAGTTCATAGATTGAAAAAGAGTATAATGATATTTGCCCACATCGATTCTTATTCGTCACTCATGACGACACAGACAATTCAGGCTTTAGGTTAGTCAGGTTAATTAGGTTAATTAGGTTAATTCTCAAATCATGTGGGTGATAAAACGGGAGGCAGTCAGCCCCCCGTTTTTTCTTTATATACGAAGGAAAACTATTCCGCAACAAGGGTTAACAAAGTTATTTCGGGTGGCATCCATATCCGGAAGGGAACAACCAGCGTACCCAATCCACGATTGACATAGTGATACTGGTTTCCTTCCGAGTAGAGTCCGTTCCAGTGAGGATAGAAATATTTTATGGGACTCCATCTGAACCATTTTGTGATCACACCCATCTGCATACCATGGGTATGGCCTGAGAGAGTAAGATTTATATCTGTTTTTCCTGCGACATCTGTCTCCCATTGATTGGGATCATGGCACAGGAATATTTTAAAATCAGCGCTGTCGGTCCCCTCCATGGCTCTCCGGAGATCACCATGAATCATCCTTGAGTGCCTGCCTCCAGTCACTACACCGATAATTGAAACCTTTACTCCGCCTATTTCCCTGATTATATTACTTTCATTTAAGATTATATATCCCGAGGCTTTGATCTTTTCAGAAACCTTCATCAGAATTTCTGCCTTGTCGTTCAGCGTGGACTTTGGCATATAGGTTCCAATATCATGGTTCCCGATTATGGCGAAGTTGCCATACCTGCTCTTTTCGCGCAAAAGTATTGTATCGCAACTGTCAAATTCCCTCCAGCCATAGCTTATGAAATCGCCTGTATTTATAATTATATCGGGTTTTAGATCATTGACAATCCCAATCGCTTTCTGAAGCTTGTCGTAATGATTATAGAATCCGGACAGGTGAAGGTCAGAAATTTGCACTATCCTCAGTCCGTTAAGCCCTGGTTTAAGATTTTTAATTTTTACGGTTATTTCTTCCGTCTTGAAATTAAACCTACCGATAAAAGTGCCACAGAAGACTAGGAGGAATATTAAAGATGACAAGACTAATCCTGCAACTGTGAGACCCTTCATGTATGTTCCTCTTCTTATTTTTATCAGCCTACCGGTGAAGTGAAATAAACTTAAAAGAAACCTTGGAATTGCAACTGCACATATCATCCCGGTCAGATTCATATGAAAAGATATATTTTCCGGATTATCGTAAAAGCCCTTATATGTCCTGGTCCTTATGAAAAAATACCAGAGAACAATACTTAAAACAAAATTGATTGTCAATGAGATATAAAATTTTAGTCCGGAACGGTTCTGATAAAGTTCCCTGAGCACAAGATATGTGAGTATCTCAAGAGTAATGAGGATAATGAATACCGGCATGTTATAATATTTAATTCAAAATTAGTCAAATAATTCTTTACCCGATTTTATTACTTTCACATGTTTTTAACTTAAGCTGATGACTGAAGTGAAATTTTATGATCCTGGGTTTAAACCGGAAGGACATCTTGCATATTCGGTTATAACTGCCCGATTTGAAGACAAATGGATATTTGTCCGACATAGAGAACGAACTACATGGGAGATTCCCGGAGGGCATATTGAAGAAGGAGAATCTTCAGATATGGCGGCTTCGAGAGAGCTGATGGAGGAAACGGGTGCAATCGATTTTGTCCTTATTTGTGTTGCGACTTATTCAGTCGAGAATAATGGGAATATTGGATTCGGGAGGCTTTATTATGCTGAAGTAGCCAGGTTGGGAGTAATTCCTGACAGTTCTGAAATAGAAGAAGCTATATTGACTGATGATATCCCGGAGAATCTAACCTGGTATGAGATCCAACCGCATTTGTTCCGGAAAGTTAAAGATTTTCTCGGGGAAACAGGAGCGATTTAAATATACTCAAAAGTTACTTGTTTAAGCCACTTTTCTTCCAGCAGCCTTGCAATTCGCTTTACAACCGTTCGCCTGATCTCGAGTTCAACAGGGAGCGTGGGATCCTGATGAGCAATATTGATCCTGGTACCGATAATAAAATGTATCTCATCACTTTCCATCAGCATCTTCACGATCTTATCGGCAGGTCCTTTACCCAGCCTGACACTATTATTGAATGTCTTAAGTATCTCATTCACTTTCTGAAGGGTGAGGATGCCCTCTGTAACCAGGTCTATGCCTTCAAGAAAGCTTTCCGGAGGAAGCTCGGGATCTTCGAAAATAAGTTCATCCACTATTGTCCTGTTCAGTTCTCTGGCCACAATATCGGCTGTTGTTCCGCCGCATAGGATTACTTTTCCTTCGTATCCACTTATTTTTAATGCCAGTTCCTTATCCTTCTCCTTTTCAAAAGGGGGACCAGTGCAGATCATCAGTTTACGGGGCTCACGGAAATATATTACAGCGCAGCTTATATCGTCCTTTGCCTTGTATCCGTCGTTCTTGTGAGCCATAGTAACAATTTTACCAGCGAGTACTACCGCAGAAATAGACGATTCACTAGTAACAAGCTGGGATGCATAAGCAGCAATATTATCTCTTTCCCATCCGAAAGGGAAGGATTCGCTGCCCATTCCGCTCTGTGAGACTCCATCTGTGCAGAAAACGATACGATCCTCTTTCTGGGGCACGAAGGTGCATGATCGCAGCACCTTACCGGCATTCTTACCTTTGTCCAGTACAACCTTCTTCCATTGGACATCAAGCTCTTTGTTTCCCTTCAGGATGATTGTGGAAGGATTGTCATATTCAAGGATATTAGCCTTTCCACTGCTGTCGATATCAACAATGGTAAAAGTCGAATAGCTTATTTTCCTGTCACTGCAGACCGGCAGGGTATTCATGATTATCTCCGCGATGCGGTCAACCTCCTTATGCTCCCGGGTGAAGTTAAGCGCCATCGTGGCTGTAAGTGTAGCCAGGATATTGGCTTTAACGCCATGGCCCATCCCATCAGACAAGACAGCAATAACCCTCTCTTCTTCACGGATATACCTGTAAAGAAAGACATCACCACAGATCCTCTCTTCGTCGTGATTTCGCTGCTGGCTGTTTACCTCTATGAAAAAATCTTTCCTCACAGGGTCTTTTAGGGTTTATTTTTATTGGTGCTTCTTTTCTTGTACGATTCAATTATGGAATTGAGCATCTGTTCGGTCTCTGAGGCGCCTTCTCCAAGGAGGAAACCAATCTTCTGAACCATTTCAAGGTTTTTATCGATGACCTCGCTTACCCTGTTTGTCACCTCTTCTCCCTGTACTTCAGGTGAATAAAGATCGCGTATCACTGCACCGCACATCTTGTTCTTTTTAATCGGGAATATTGAAATATTGAGCATTTTGTCCTCAAAATGAACATCCTTGCTCACAACCGGATCATCTTCCTTGATAACGTAGGTAAACATATTATAGACGTTGAAGGGAATAAGGGTCTTCAGGTCTGCGCCGGCCAGCCCCGGGATAACCTCGGCGATAGCCTTTGCGTCTTCACCTATAATGTTTATGAAGCTGCGATTTGAATGAAGGATTCTCAGATTGTTGTCAACAATGACAACACCTGTTGGAAGCTTTTCAAGCATATTGTTCATCATGTCGGAGGTATTCTGAGCCACCTCTTTTTCTCTCTGTGCAAGCTCTTCAGACTCCTTAAGCGCTTTCTTTGTTTCTGCCAGCTTCCTGTTTGTTTGCCTGAGGGTTTCAATATATTCCTGCTTGTTTTTCAGGTTGAAGGTATGGCACATCTCAGGGACTGCCAGACCCTTTGCGACGGTGGAGGCAAATTCCCGGCAAGATATGTATCCGCACGCTCCGCAGTTTAATTCTTCTTCAGGATTGTTCTTTCCGATTATTTTAAGCACTTCGTTTATTGCTTCTGCGGACGGTTCCGGTATCCTCTGGTCGTCGGGGGTGAAGTTTTTGGAAAAGTCAAGTTCCAGCCACTTATCCATGTTCTTTTGCCATAGATCTGTATCGAGTGTTGCTATCCTCTTTTCAGCATACCTGCTTACGAGCGCCCTTCTCCTGAATTTTTCCCTGTGATGCTCCATGCCGGGACCGAGAAGACAGCCATGGCAAAAGAATAGGTTAAAATGATGGTGGATAGTATCTGTATACTTATCGAAATCATTTATGGCCTCCAGAACATCCTCCTTGCCGGATGCGGTGATAACCCTGCTGGAAACCATGTCACGCTTTATTCCGCCAGCCTGTATGATACCTGCCGGGACAGGGTAAAGAGCTCCCCAATATCCGTAGGGGGGATCAAATTCTGACATTTTAACCAGGCGTTCCTGGATCTTGAACTCATCAAAAAGCTGCCTGAGCTCGATAAATGTAATTACACTCTCAACCAGCTTGCCATCCTTGAAATTTTTCGCTTCATCTTTTGCATCAATGCACGGACCGATGTGAACGATAGCTACATCATCGCCATATAGTCCTTTAACGACCATTGCAGTGGCTATCATCGGTGAGACCAGCGGAGCAAGGTTCGGAACCAATTCCGGATGAGCCTTTTCAACGAGCTTCACTATTGCAGGGCAGTTGGCAGTTATGTAATACTTGCCTTCAGCTGAACTGAAAAGTTCAGCATACCTGGAGGCAATCAGGTCAACCCCGAATGAAACTTCATGGACATAATCAAAGCCAAGTGAACGGATCATTGCCACGAACTTCCTGTAATCGGTAATATCATCAAATTCCGAAGCTATGCTTGGTTCGATGAGCGCTGCAGTCTTTCTTCCAGATGAAAGGAGCGATTTTACTTCGTCTCTTGAGTTGCGGAATTCAATAGCTTTCGGCGAACAGGATACATAGCATAATCCACAACCGATGCACCGTTCAGGGTGAATCAGGGGATGGTCCCTATGGGGCCTTACCTCTACAGCATTCACGGGACAAACACGAACGCATGAATATGAGCTCCTGCAGCGGGCGTCATCTATATACAGAACAGGCTTTTTAATGTCCATTTCTCTCCGTATTGTTTTATTTGAGTTTTGCAAATTCCTGGTCAAGAATCCACTCGATTTTTGCAATGGTCACTCCCTCCTTGATCATATCATTGATCTTAAGGTTTGGACCGTTGCTGCAATGACCCATGCAGCGCCCACCCTTAAAGATGACCTTATCCTCAAGATGATTTTTTTTCAGGTAATCCCTGATAAAGACTACAACATCCTTGTTACCCCTCGAAAAACAGGAGCTTCCAAGACATATATGCATTTCCGTTTCCCTGGTCATTGGGTTACTGTTTCTTGAAAAACAACAAGTTCAAAAGTAATAAATTTTTCGGTGCTGTGAAAATGATATAATTACGTAAAATTCATATAATTAAAGAGGTATGTGCTACTCATCATTTTTGACAGGTCTTTAAGGATTAAGTATGTTACAAGGATAATAGATACATTATCAATACGTTATAAAGAGAAGGCCATAGGATCAATATCCTGTATTCTTTGTTAAAAAATAAACAATGTTATTTTATTAACAATAAAATATTATATTTGTATATCCTATTAATAGGCTGATGGGTAAAGATATCGAGACAATTTTAAAAAGTTTTAAGCCAGGGCGCAGAGAGGATCTGATCCCTCTTCTTCAGGAAATACAGGACGAAAATGGTCACCTGTCTGAAGAAGCTATTGTTAAAGTAGGCAGTTTCGTTGGGCTTAGCACTACAAAAATTTATGGTCTTGCCACCTTTTATGATCAGTTCAGGTTCTTTCCTTCAGGAAAGATAATTATAAGGATTTGTAATGGCACTTCATGTTTTCTGAACGGTTCCCGGGTCGTAATTAGTAAAATCAGAGAAGAGACAGGATTAACTTCTGGTCAGACAAGCCGTGACGGGAATTTCAGCTATGAGATTGTTACATGCATGGGTGGCTGCAATAATGGTCCGGTTATTAGCATCAACGATGAGTATTACCCATATGTGAAGCCTGATCAGATCCCTGAGCTGATAAAAAAGTTAAGGTTTTTCATTGATAATGACTAGATGAACGATCTGAAAAAAATACTGATTGATAAGGTTCTTCTGTTTGAATCTGATACTCTTACCGGAGAAACTGAAAAGCTTCTTCAGCAGATAAGGCGGGAGAAATCAGAAAACGCGGTTATTTATATTTCGTCAGGTACAAGCAGTATCATTTCAGGTTCTGAGAAAACATGGGCTGCCGTAAAAGCTTACATTGACGACAATGAACCAGGAAC
>PMIG01000007.1 GCA_003157055.1 Bacteroidales bacterium
AATGATGGATGACTTTATTTCAGGTTTGTTAAGAATCGTGGATATAATGTCCTTAAATGCATTCGGGCCAGTACTATAAGCTTTCCCGTTTCCTAAATCTTTTTCTTCCTTGAATTCAAATTTTGAAATATTGTTTTTATCCTTATCGTAAACCTCTACTATAAGGTGAGCATACAATGCTGTATTCCTATACGTATCAGTATACCATTCTAAAACGGTGAATACGATCAACCTGTCACTATCTTTACTGGTCATGGCCATATTATTTAGTATATTAGTTTTTGAATCTGTATATTTAGTAAGCACTTTTTCCGCTTTTATTCCGGAATTATTCAGTCCATCACATATATTATTTGCCATTATATTGGATAGAGGTTGCTCATTATCTGTTATTACATCCCATGGATTTCCCGCCAATGCTCTCACCATGCCAACATAATTATCTGACTTCTGTCCATTGAGCACATAGGCTCGTTGATCATGAACAGCAATGGTAATCTTTTTCCCCGATGAAAATGATAAGGACGGCCATGCGCTTGAGTAGTTGTATTTATGACCAACAGCACATCCAGATATTGAATAAATGCAAAATATAGCCGATAAAAGTACAATAATCCGCTTCATTGGAAACCTCCTATCTCTCCGAGCATAACTTTAAATTTTCTTCAATATTGTCTAACCATGAAATTATTCTAGGTGCCCCTAGAGCCTTAGACATATCCATAAAAATCGGACGCTCAATAAATTTTGGCTTGCAAATCATCATCCATTGAGATTGAGAGGGACCAAGTAATTTCAGATAAATGACAGCATCATATTTGCTTTTATTTTCTTGTGCGTACTGAATCGTATATTCGACCTCTTGAATATCAACCTTGTTAAAAATACGTCTCTTTTCTAAACATGTTCCCATATTTTTAAAGGATAGCATGGTCACTTGTGCTATATAATCAATTGAACCTTCACTAGGATTTCCCCTCTTTGTAATTGCCGTGGCTTTTACAGTACTTAAATTTGGAATTACGAAAAGAGTATTTCCATCATATTTATTCTTTGTGGGAAGAATTTGATTTTGGATTTCTTGCTGATTTTGGGACTGCGCCGCAAACGCTTCCTCTTTTGTTTGATAATTAATGTTGTTGTAAGAGTAACGGGCGCAACCAACTAATGACAATATACATATCAAAACGGATAGAAAACGAAAGAACATATTCCCTCCTTTCAATCAGTATATTATGAGAACTCCTTAATATGTGAATTTTTATATCACAACTTCCCTTAGAAATCTAATACAAACAAAGTGATAAACACCTTAATGCTTGCCAGAAAAGTGTTAAGCACAAAACTCAACACTCTTTTGAGAATCAGGAGCTCTATGCTCTTTAATTACATGAAAGCTTTTTGAAAATCAGGATCATCCAGAATCGTCCTGACGATCGAATCCAGCATTCCATACGCACGCTGTTCAAGCACAGCATGGTCTTTGCTTTGAGCTTCAGGCATCTTAATCAAATAATCATGCTGGTAGATAAGCTTCCCTATCTTGGTCACAATCATCGTAAATTTGATTTCTTCATCTGTAAGCGATTTGAATATAAGAGAAAGCTCGGCATCGTAAAGCCCGTATGAGAAGATCCTGATACCTGCACATTCAAAACCTTTCTTCAGGGCGTACCAGAAATAGGATACGACAGGCTGCTGCACTGAACTCTCTGAGTAAGAAAGTCTGTAACCGATCGTTTTATCAGGATTATAATATCCTAAATTTGTAGTATTTTTTGATTCATCGATGATGGTTGACAATAGAAACCGCTTGCCCTGAAAATTATTGAATTGGGCAGGGTTGATTTTACATACATATTTATCGCGATTGAGGTCAACAATATTGGTCGCATAAGGTCCGCACCCGCAAATAATGAGAGCACTTACCAATGCACATATGGAAGAAATGGCTACCGGATATCGCGACTTCATGTTTGGATCCCCCTTTAATTAATCTTGACAGGATAATGGGAAAAACACAAAACCCCGCTCACTTTTTTTTGAAACGGGGTTTCAGTAATTAGTCCATGGCACCCTCACGCAGGGTTAAAGACTTTATGATTATTTCACTCTGACTTTACTTATAGATTTCGATTACCACTATTTCCATTTGAAATCTATAATAAAAATGAATTGTGATGAATTACTACTTTCAGGAAGACATACATCAATCGGATGAATCTCAAATCATCCTATCATACTGACCGTTGGCGCTTGGTCGTTATTCATACTGATCACCGCACCCGCCCCGCTTCGGCCCATACTGCAGTTTACCACGATCGTCTTGGCAAGAAAGGCCACACCCGGTCTTTCGTGGATATGGCCGCAAATGAGCATCCTGGGTTGTTTTTCCAGAATGAGCCGGCGCAAACCCCGGCTCCCCGCATGCAGATTTCCGAAGCCTTCATCCAGCGTTCCGTAAGGCGGAGGATGGGACACCAATACGGAATCCCGCTCGATGAGATAGTCCGTTTCTTCGATCAGACGCTTCTCCCGGAGGCAAATTTTTGAGCAGAAGGGAACCGGAATCGTACCGCCCAGTCCCACAAAGCTAACCCCGTTGATGGTCACTTTCTTTTTATGCAGGGAAGAGATATTGGGATACTGCTCCAGCAGCTTTTCAACTTCTTGCGAATCCATATTACCGCGCACGGCCAGGACGGGGATGGGCAGATCATTCAACTGGCCTATCAAGGAAAGGAGCTCGTGATGACCGGTGATGTCGCCGGCAATCACGAGCACATCAGGTTTCAAGAGGGTCACATGATTTTTGATCAGATCCAGTCTGTCCTGCCGACCGTGGATATCAGCCACAGCGTAAATATTCATCTTGGAGTCCTTCTCCATTCAGAATTTTCCGTGCTTGCCCTTCCCCAGGCTGAACTGTATGGCCCCTTCCACGGTTTCGCCACTGGTAATCACATTCATTCCCATCTGAAATTCAAGGGCCATTGCATCATCAAGCGGCAGGTCAAATCCGCGATAGACAGACTCGCGGTCACTGCGCATGCAGATTTTGGGGTGTTCAGCGAGCTGAGCAGCCAGATTTTCAGCTTCCTGCCTGACTTCTCCCGGTTCCACAACGCGGTTGACCAAGCCCATGTCCAGCGCCTCTTCCGCACTGACCGGCCGGCCGGTCAGGATGAGGTCGAGGGCACGGCTTATCCCGATCAGTCTCGGCAGCCGCTGGGTACCTCCGTCAATGAGGGGGACACCGAAGCGGCGGCAGAAGACGCCCAGTACCGCCGTTCTCTCCGCAATCCGCAAATCACACCAGCAGGCCAGTTCGAGGCCGCCGGCCACAGCATACCCGGAAATCGCGGCGATGACCGGTTTCGAA
>PMIG01000079.1:0-4700 GCA_003157055.1 Bacteroidales bacterium
TGATGCCTTTGCTGCTACTGGTCTTGCGATCTTTATAAATACCTCCTCAACGGTATCAGCGTTGTATCTTTTTTTAAGGTTTGCGGGAGTATCAAGTGCGACGATTTTCCCATCGCTCATTATCGAAATCCTGTCGCAATACTCTGCCTCATCCATATAATGTGTTGTCACGAATACAGTTATTCCTCTTGATGCAGCTTCATATATCATTTCCCAGAACTGACGCCGTGTCACCGGATCAACACCCCCCGTAGGCTCATCAAGGAAGACTGTTTTTGGTTCATGGAGGATTGCAACTGAGAAAGCAAGCTTCTGCTTCAGCCCCAGAGGCAGGTCGGATATGAGTTTATTTTCATAATCAATGAAGTTCAGTTTTGCCAAAAGCTCCCTGGTCCTCTCTCTGATAAGCGACCGGTTCATCCCATAAATTCCCCCGTAAAGCATAATGTTTTCTTTTATTGTAAGATCCTCGTACAGGGAGAATTTCTGACACATATAACCGATATTTTTTTTAATTTTTTCGGGTTCCTTTTTTGCATCGTACCCCGCAACCATCACTTCACCTGAAGTAGGAGACGACAATCCGGACAGTATCCTGAGAGCGGTTGTCTTCCCCGCACCATTGGCTCCAAGGAATCCGAATATCTCTCCGGAGTAAACGACAAAACTCAGGTTATCGTTGGCCACAAAATCTCCGAACTTCTTTACCAGATTTTTTACTGATATAACAATTTCCCTCATCTTTTTTCTCCGTTATATCGTTGTGCCTATGTTCATCAATTCCAGAAACCTGTCCTCGATACCTGCGCCAGATTCTTCAATAGTTACTCCGGAAATCCCTTCTGATTCAAGAAAACCCGGAAGCGAATCACCAGGAGCGTTATCGATAAATGTGACATGCATTGAATCTCCAAACGGATATGCCGTGTTTGTATTTGGATACCTCCTTAAGGCTATCAGAAGCCTGTATTTGTCCTCAGCCCGGATCCTGAAAAGCTTCTTGCTGAAACCCTCCCTTATCTTTTGAGGAGTATCGATCGACAATACTCTTCCATCCTGGATCAGGGCTACCCTGTCGCACTTCATTGCCTCATCCATGTATGGGGTTGATACAATTATTGTTATTTTATATTTCCTGAGTTTTGCAAGCATATTCCAGAACTCGGATCTTGATACTGCATCTACTCCGGTGGTTGGCTCATCAAGCACAAGCAACCTTGGTTTATGTATAAGCGCACAGGACAAGGCAAGCTTCTGCTTCATTCCTCCGGATAATTTGCCTGCAAGACGTTTTTTAAACGGTTCGATATGCGAGTATATATCGGAGATCAGGTCGTAGTTCTCCTGCACGGTTGTTCCGAAGACAGTAGCATAGAAATTCAGATTTTCCTCGACAGAGAGGTCCTGGTACAGACTGAATCTTCCCGGCATATATCCAATATTACTTCTAAGCTCCTTAAATCCTGTTATTGCATCAAGCCCTAAAACTTTCATTTTCCCCTCATCTGGAAGCAATAGAGTTGCAATGATCCTGAAAAGAGTCGTTTTCCCGGCTCCATCCGGGCCAATGAAACCGAATATTTCCGATTCATTTACCTCGAACGAAATGTCTTTCAAAGCTTGTGTTGCTCCGAATTTCTTTCCAACTCCGATGGATTCAATTACTTTTTGCATTTCTGATTTTATCAGAATATTGCTTCTCCGGGCATTCCTGACTTCAGCGTACCGTCATTTTTAACATCAATCGTAACGGCATAAACGAATGTTACACGCTCTTCCTTAGTCTGGATGATCTTTGGCGTGAATTCTGCCTTGTCTGAAATATAGCTGATAGTTCCCCCGAAGGTATTGTATCCCTTCTTGCCGTTGTCAGTCCTGACTTTGCACTGCTGTCCAAGCTTAAGGGAGCCAATCTGTGCTCCGCTAACATAAACTTTCAGTTTGACTATTGAAAGATCAGCTATTTTAACAAGCGGTTTGCCTATAGCTGTCATCTCCCCGGCTTCAGAATATTTTTCAATTACAGTTCCCTTCAGCGGGCTTTTTACACTGCTTCTGAAGATCTGCTCGTTCAGAGTTGCTTCTTTCGACTGGCAAACTGACAATTCAGCAGCAACCGATATATTCTGGGTGTTGTTGGCTGCAATCTGTTTTCGTAGTACTGCTGTCTGACCTGTAAGATCATCATATTGTTTTTTTGTTGCCGCATCATCCTTAAGCATGTTCTCAATTCTGGCAATATTGACATTGAGGTTCGTTATTTGCTGATCGAGGATGTCATTCTGGGCATTTATTGAACCAATACGAGAAGTAACACTCTTCATTTCGGCATTAATTTCTGCTTTCTGAAGATGGAATATAGTAGTATCGATAAGGGCTATTTCGGCACCTTTTTCAATTTCTGTTCCTTCAGCAGGATTGAACTGAAGAATCCGACCGCTGGTTTCTGCAGAGACAATGACCTCGGTAGCCTCAAAGTTCCCGTAGGCATCAGGCTGGTCTGACTTGTTTTTGCAGCCGGCGGAAAACAAGATTGCAATGATAATTAATGTTTTGTATTTCATAAACTTAAAATATATTGTTATTCTATTTCCTTACCGCTAATATTCAGGTACTCGACTTCAGCCATTGAGAGCTTGATTTTATGTATCTCGTAATTGATCTCGGATTGTTGTTCATCATTCAGTTCGCTGAGGTATTCTGTAGCAGTTATAGTACCGTTGTTATACTGTGATTCGGATGATGCGGTGATCCTCTTCCTGACGGTAATGAGAGAGGAATCAGATTCAACCAGCGAATTAAGGTTTTCAATCTCTGCTTTTTTAGACAGCAGGAGACGCTTAAGATTATCTGAAAGGTCTGTTTTCCTTTTATCCAATATCTGCTGTTGCCTCGTTATTACCACTTTTTCATTCTTAGCCTTGTTCCAGTCGTATATGTTCCATTTGATCCCAGCGCCGAGAATATAATATGGTTCAAATGCATCCTTAAAGAAGTTGTTACCCGGAGGATTGCCATATCCCAGCGTTGCAAAGCCAAACACCTTCGGCATACGCTTGCTATCAATAGCCTTAAGCCCGGCTGCCAGCTGTTCTTTCCTGAGGTCAAAAAGCTGAAGCTCAGGACGAAGTAGTTCATCAGAAATTTCTCCTGACAGTGAAGGCAGGATAAATTGAGAAGCTTCATCAATTTTGTTACCGGTCAGATCAGAGATCTGTGTAAGGAGAGACGCTTTCATGATTTCATTTTCACGAATCTGCTGATCAATTTTAATCTTCTCTGCTGACATTATATCGATATCGGATTTGATTATTACACCATTGGCAAGTGCTGATTCCATGGTTTTTATACGCTTGTTTAACAGGCTCAGATAATTATTCAGGATTTCCTTTTGCCTGTCGATCAGCAGAAGGTTGAAGTAATATCCATTCACCAGGCTGCGCAGCTTGTAGAGGTCTGTCTCTGTCTCTTTCTCGCTAACATTCATTCCTGCCTTTTCAATTTCACGCTCACTTTTTATTGCACCTCCGTCATATATTACCTGGTTTATATCGACGGTTATTTTATACTGTTCATGTGGCAGGGGAGAGATGAGACTTGCAATTCCCGGGATAGGGAGTGAGCCAAGAACACTTGTCATATCCAACACTGATGAGTTATAAATGAAATTACCTCCGGCATCAAGTGAGGGAAGCCACCCTTTGGCAAGGTTTTTATCCTTCAGCTGCCAGATATCGGAATAAGCATTTTTCTCACCCGACAGGGCTGAAGCTTTGGCGGCCATTTCATAGCACTCCTTCAGGGTCACTATCTTCTGGGCATTCAGAGCAAATAAGCCTGGAATTGCCAGGAAAACTGCTATCAAAAAACTCCTTTTCATTTTCAGTTTTTTAACTATTAACTTTTATCTCCAGACGCTTATCACTTCTTAATAGCTTTTATTACAAAATCAGCTGCATATTCTTTCCTTTCCTCCATATAATCATTGAAGTTGATATTCATTTTTTCAAATAATACCTCGAGTATTCCCCTGGCCGCAAAAGGGAAGACGCTTATGGCTGCAATTGATGACATCAGCTGAGGCATTGTCTCCCTCGTTATGTTGTATTTTTTAAGTTCGTCTTTATGCTGAGCTTCCAGAGTCATCCAAAGTTTATTGACGTCGATTTGCTGGATAAGCTTTTTGATCCTGGCGGGATTGTGGTTTATTTCATTAAGCAGAAATCCCGGAAGCCGGGGATTCTTTTGCAGGAAAGTAATGTGCTCCTTGAAAAAGAACCTTATTTTTTCTTCCAGAGAAATATTTTCATCGAAAACCGGCGCAAACTTCTTGAACATCTGTCCGGCTATTTTTTCGAAGACCGCATTGAAAAGACGATCTTTTGTACGGTAATAATAATGCAGAAGGGCCTTATTTATTCCTGCATGATCGGCTATATCCTGCATCCTTGCCCCATCCATTCCTTTCTCAATAAATACATCCGTTGCTGCTTCAAAGATCTTTTCCTCGGTTTGTTTATCATTCTCCGTCATGTATTTAACCATTAAGTTTAACCAATAAGATTAATCATGTAGTTTAACCAAACGGTCAAAATTAAAACAGATTTTTAATATGTGCAAATATTTTTAAGAAAATTTAGGACTAAAGTCCACCTCATCAGTGAAGTGTGCCTTTCCCCGGACTGAAGTCCGGGGTTAGT
>PMIG01000079.1:4713-5294 GCA_003157055.1 Bacteroidales bacterium
TTATCAGCACTCCGTAATCTTTGTCAACTTATTCAGTTTATGGGGCATCTTGAAATAAAAAGAGGACCTTTTACAGTTATAAGAACAGTAATAGCAATACTGAATATTGCTGCAGGTGCAGGAGCATTTATTGTTTCACTTGACTCAGATAAAATAATCGTCAAAATCGCGTCGGTATTTATCGTTTTCTTTGGCATTTACCTCCTTTCAAACGGATTTGGCCTTGAGAGATGCTGGTTCAGGACTGGTAATAACAGTTTAATAATTAAATGGATAAACAGGATGACTCCTATTCAGATCCATGATTCGAGGATATTCAAGATAAGCCTGGAGAGAACCAGGGTAATGATCTGCCGCAAAGAGGATAAGCCATTGAAGCTTGATATTAATTTTCTTGAAAAAGAACAAAAAACAGAGATCTACAATTTTCTGATTGAATACGCTAAACAGAAAAACCTGGTTCTGGAGAAACTTTCCGGTACTATGATCTGATTTTAACAATCACCCGAGTTCATCATTACATTCTGCTCATTTACCTATTTTCTCATTGAAATTATACCGGTAACTATACATTTGTCCGT
>PMIG01000188.1 GCA_003157055.1 Bacteroidales bacterium
GACACATCTGAAGTCATGCTTCAGCTCCCTGTTATTGAACCGCAGGTGACAGCAAAAATTTCCGACTACCTGATTCTCAGGCAATATTCTCTCGACAGCCTCCGGATTATAAATGATAAGGAAGCGCTGGCGCTCAGATACAAGCCTTCAGTAAACTGGTTTGCAGATGCAGGGATACTCACAAGCAACCCCTTCAATTTCTACAGGCATGCAGGTGCAAGCGCCGGCGTTTCACTCACAGTTCCAATATATGACGGGCATCAGAAAAAAGTTGAGGCGGATAAACTCTCGTTAAAGGAAGATTCACGTTCGCGTTACTCTGACAATAAGAAAAAAGAGTACGACCAGATATATATCAGGCTGAACAGCGAACTTGAAGGAATAAAGGAGGTGAAGAACGGGCTTGAGAAACAGCTGACCATTTCAGATCAGCTCGTAAAATCACTCCGGGTACAACTCGAAAACGGAATTATTAAAATGCAGGATTATATTGCTGCCATTAAGAATTACAGGAATATAAACCGGAACATAATTCTTTCAGATATTGATATTTTACGGGTAAAAAATGAAATTGATTACATCCTTACCCGGTAATACTTTTTGATAAACCTGGAAAAAGAAATCACATGATTAAAAAGTTTTCAGAATATCAGGCACTTTTGCTGCTAACGCTAATCCTGGCCTTCTCTGTTTCTTGCAGGCATAAGAGCGGGAATACAGAGAGCAAAATAATTGCGAAAACACCAGTTAGTGCAGTAACCCTTTCGTTCATGGATATTTCAGATACGATAGATTTTCCTGCAATAACGAGTTACCTGAAGAAGAATGTTTTAAAGTCGTCAATTTCCGGCGTAATTGAATCCGTCTCTGCAATTCAGGGCGAAACCATTGCTAAGGGGAGTCAGGTATTCACTTTAAGAACAAGGGAGGCTTCTGCAATGATGAACGTCCAGCCGGGAGACTCAGCCCTTGGGCTTAGGGGAATAATCAGAATTTTCTCCCCTCAGGATGGAGTGATAAGCAGTGTGTCTCATCAGGCAGGAGATTTTGTCCAGGAGGGAGATGAACTGGCCGTTATTGCAGACAGCAGAAGTCTCGTTTTCATCCTGGAGGTGCCATTTGAAATGATAAGTTATATAGGATTGAACAGGAACTGCGCCCTCTCTCTCCCTGATAATACAAGGATGGCTGGAAGAATCACGGCAAAACTTCCCGAAATGAATATGCAGAATCAGACAGTCAGATATGTCGTTACTGCTGAAAAAACATCAAAGCTCCCTGAAAACCTTATTGCATCTGCGCTAATTGTAAAGGAAAGCAGAAAGCATGTACAGGTCCTGCCAAGAACAGCAGTTCTGGGGAATGAGACACTGACAAATTTCTGGGTAATGAAACTGATCAATGATTCCGTTGCAATTAAAGTACCTGTCAGAAAGGGTATTGAAAACAGTGGAGAAGTGGAAATCATTGAACCCTTGTTCTTAATAACTGACAAGATACTGACTTCCGGCAACTACGGGCTGCCTGATACTGCTGCAGTAATAGTTGGCAGGTAATGAAATGAAGAATTTCTTTGTTGCATATAAAAACCCTGTTTCAGTCCTGATTGCAGTAATTATTGCAGGCGGGCTCTTCCTGTACGGACAGGTGAGAGTATCCCTTTTCCCTGAAGTTACATTTCCCAAGATCAAGGTAATAGCCGATAATGGCGAACAGCCGGTGGATAAGATGATGGTTACAGTTACCCGTCCTCTTGAAGATGCCATCAAGCAGGTGCCCGATCTTAAAATGCTGAGAAGCACAACAAGCAGAGGAACATGCGAAATATCTGCCTTCCTCAACTGGGATGCCAATATTAACGTAAATCAGCAGATGCTTGAATCAAGGATCTCGCAGATAAAAAATGTTCTCCCTCCGGAGGTCTCAATACAGATAGAGAAAATGAATCCTTCTATCCTGCCTGTAATTGGCTATACTGTGGAAAGTGATTCCAGGACACCAATTGAGCTTAATTTGCTTGCTCTATATACAATCAAGCCGTTTCTATCGCAGATTGAGGGTGTTTCATCCGTTGTCGTTATAGGCGGGAGGACAAAAGAATACTGGGTGGAGCTGAATCAGAAAAAGATGACAGCCAGTTCAATTACTCCGGAAATGATAAGGGACGTTTTAAGCCGGAACTATTTTATAGACTCAAACGGCTATCTGTCCGATTACCGCAGATTGTACCTGACCGTGACCGATGCCGGACTTTATAATATCAGGGATATTCAGGATGCGGTTATACGTAACGACGGGAAAAGGATTATAAAGCTTAAAGACATCGCAGAAATTAATGTACGGGAAAAAACCGAATATACCAGAATAAATGCCAATGGGAGGCAGGGTCTGCTCGTAGCGATCCTGAAGCAACCAAATGCCAATCTTATAAACCTATCAAAAAGTGTTGCTGAAAAAGAGAAAGAGCTGCAAAAGATACTTCCTGCTGATGTTCATCTCTCATTATATTATAACCAGGCCGATTTTGTACATAGAGCTATAAAAAGCGTCAACGACAGCATCTGGTTAGGGCTGCTGCTCGCAATAATTGTTGCAGTAATGTTCCTGAGGTCATTCAGGGCAAGTGCAACCATACTGGTTACTATACCTGTTACGCTTCTCCTCACAATCATAGTTCTTTATTCCGTTGGTTATACTCTGAATATAATGACTTTCGGGGCATTGGCAGCCGCAATAGGACTTATAATTGACGATGCTGTTGTAGTAGTGGAACAGATACATCGCACACATGAGGAGTTCCCTGACCGGCCATCAAGTCAGCTTGTCAACCAGGCCATTACATACCTGTTCCCATCAATGGTCGGATCATCTTTAAGCACCATCGTTATTTTTATTCCATTTATGCTGCTGGGAGGTGTGGCTGGTGCTTATTTCAGCGTTCTGACCAACACAATGATAATTACTCTTGTATGTTCATTTTTTGTGACTTGGATAGGATTACCCGTGATCTATTTATGGTTTTCAAATGTCAGGCCATTATTTAAAAAACATAGGACAGAGGAGAAAAAAGTCGTTAAAAAAAGAGATTGGATATCTTTCTTCATCAAGCGCCCTGCAATAAGTATTTTATTTCTGATTTTTCTTGCAGTATCAATAATTTATATGCTTCCAAGGCTTGAGACAGGATTTCTTCCTGAAATGGACGAGGGAACAATTGTTATGGACTATAAGTCCCCGCCCGGAACATCCCTTAATGAAACTGACAGAATTCTTAAAGAGGTCGAAAAGATAATTGTGACTATTCCGGAAGAAGAGACATATTCCAGAAGGACCGGGGCACAAATGGGTTTTTTTATAACTGAACCCAATACGGGAGATTATCTGATTCATCTTAAAAACGAAAGGTCAAGAAGCACTGAACAGGTAATAGATGATATAAGGAAAAGAATAGAGGCAACCCAGCCGGCTCTCAAGGTTGATTTTGGTCAGGTGATTGGAGATATGCTTGGTGATCTCATGGCATCAGTCCAGCCGGTAGAAATCAAAATTTTTGGAAGCGATCAGGACAAACTTAATGATATGGCATCCAGGATTGCTCCTGAAATTGAAAAAATTGACGGTGTGGCTGATGTTTTTGATGGGATCACTATAGCCGGTCCTTCAGTTGATATTATACCCGACCAGAAGAAACTGGCGCAATTCAATATATCTCCATCATCATTTCAATTTCAGATTCAGACAATGATGGAAGGCAACATCATTGGGACTGTTCCTGAAAATGAACATCTTACGGGTATAAGGATGATTTATCCAAACAGTACGGCAAACAGCCTTTCAATGGTAAAAGAGCAGGAGATCTTTTTACCTGATGGCAAATTAAAGCCGCTTGCAAGCCTTGCGTCCCTTGATCTGAAGAACGGAGTTGCAGAGATCAGCAGGGAGAACCTCAAATCAGTCTCGATTATTTCTGCAAGGCTTAATAACCGCGATCTCGGAAGCGTAATGAAAGATATACAAAAAACAATAGGTAAAAAGTTCTACATGCCCCAGGGATATCACATAGAATATGGCGGAGCGTATGCAGATCAGCAAAAATCATTTGATCAATTGTTGATGATACTGGTTTTGTCAAGTCTGCTGGTATTTGCTCTTATTTTATTCCTTTTCAGAGATATTAAAGCTGCATGTGCAATACTGTTTATTGCAGTTTTTGGTGTCGGTGGAAGTCTCCTTGCTCTTTTTATCACCCATACTCCATTGAATGTTGGCAGCTATACCGGGCTTATAATGATAGTAGGCATTATCGGAGAAAATGCAATTTTCACCTTTCAGCAATATATGACAAACATGGCAACCGGCACAGTTGACGAATCACTGGTTTATGCCATATCCACAAGGCTCAGACCTAAACTGATGACAGCACTTGGAGCCATCATTGCGCTGTTACCTCTTGCGGCAGGTATAGGAGTCGGTGCACAGATGAACCAGCCTCTTGCTATCGCAGTTATTGGTGGATTTGTCGTTGCATTACCGCTTCTTCTGATAGTCTTTCCAACGCTGCTGAGGATTATTTACAGACGCAAAACTGAAAATACAAATTGAGTAATTCAGGAAATATATTATAGTAAAAATCTTATAAGGAAGAAAGCAGTATGACACTTTTTTCACTCATGTAAACTTCTTCAGCCTCAAGATCAAGATCTGTTTTAACATATTTCGATTTCTCTAATGAGCAGCAGCACCGCGTGTATCCCACCACATTTTGGTCCCCCAGAAACGGTCCACAATGCCTGAATCCCATTTCTTAACTTCTGTATTGTTAAGATTATATTCATCTACCGGGTAAGGCCATCTTAAAGGAGGACGAGTATGTCCGGCATAAGGTGAACCTGGTGCCATACCGAGAAGAGGGATGTCTGTGCGGCGTGTCTCAGCCCATGCTTCATGTCCTTGCTTGAAAAGTGAAACCCACTTCTGATAATAGATTTTCTGAAGGTCGGTATAACTCCAGTCTCCCGTGGCACCCCAGGCTACATTTAAATCAGCCATATATACTGCAAGATCCGAAGCAGAAACTGCATGTTCTGTACAGGAAGCAGCTATTCCGTCTTCGTAAGCAGCCTGTGCTGCTGCAGCACCTCCGGGCGCAAGGCCCCTGGAATAAGCTTCTGCCTTGATAAAACACACTTCCGGATAACGCATCCAGTATGATTTTCCGGCGAAATTATCACGATAACGGTAGCCTATACGGCTTATATCGCTCAGGTTAAAGATATAACTTGCAGCCGCACCTGAAGGAATACCTCTGTAAATACCATCACTGGCAGCAGGATGTGCAAATTCGCCAATCCTCGGATCATTCGTGTGAAGAAGATCATTTATAAACACCTCGCACATGCCATGATCGTCCCTGTCTATTTTATCTTCAGCAAATGGTTCACGCCAGGTGGTTTCAAGCCACGTAAATGCAGCCATGTCATCATTATTTGTCATTATCGGATATGTGGAAGGATCACCAAGTATTGCCGTAATAATGCTGCTTGCATCTGTAGGATCAACGTTCGACATGCGGATTGCGATTCTAAGCCGAAGAGAATTTGCGAATTTCTGCCATTCCGAAGCGTCATTCCCATATATTACATCTCCTTCAATAGTGCCATTACCTGATGCAAAGAGGGTATTGGCATCGGCAAGCTGCGTAAGGAGTCCATTATAGACCGTCTGCTGAGTGTCATATTTAGGTTGAAGAATCCCTGCTTCGCCTTGTGCACCCTCGGTAAAGGGAATTGCTCCCCAGGTGTCAGTCATTATAATCCAGAGAAATGCCGAAATGGTTTTTGCGACACCCTCCATTGCTGGATTTTCATTTCCGGAAGAAGTGCTTTTCGCGATGATTTTATTAAGATCAAGCTGTAAATGCATAATATCTGACCATCTTCCGCTGATTATACCGTCGCGTTCAGCATAACGGGTTTCGTCGATGTACTGGATCTTTGTTATCTGGTTTGCATAGGCATCAGTATTGTTTCCTATATTCCACACATCGAATAGGTTACCTGATGAGTAGCGCTCAACAAATGTCAGGATTGATGCTGCAGGAACGTCTACTGTTGCATTCGGGTTCACGTTCAGATCTTCCCATCCTTTTGTACAACCTGAAATAATCAGAAGGGAAGAGACGGCTATATATAATAGATTTTTCATAATTCAGAAATTTTAGATTAAAAATCGAATTTTAGCTTGAATCCAATACTCCGGGTAGGTGGAATCTGATACTGTTCAATTCCGTAGGATGTTGCACTGGTACCATAAGCAGTTTCAGGATCTATCCTGATATCATTACTTTTATCGCGATGCAGCAGTGCCAGATTTCTTCCGATAATTGAGAGATAAACGTTTCTTATTAAATTGGTTTTCAGAGGAACCTTGTATCCAAGAACTACTTCGCGTAGCTTAATAAAGCTGCCGTCAATTACACCAGGTTCGACAAATTCCCAGTATTGACTGCCATACCAGTCCTGCGGATCGATAGTGATAGTGTTTTTCTGATTTGTTGCAATATCTATTCCATCCAGAACCATTCCGTTCTCCCGTATTCCTCCTTTTACTGTAGTTTCCGTTATGCCTGAATTGTCACCGAACCATTTAGTAACCGAGAACAGATCTCCACCTTTTCTTTCGTCGATAAGAAAGCTGAAAGTGAAATTTTTATAGGCGAATTCGTTGCTGATGCTGCCAATCCAGTCCGGCATTATATTCCCAAGCAAGATGTTATCAGTTGTCGGGATTGGAAATCCTCCGTCAAGAAGCATTCTTCCCTGGGCATCCCTTTGATAGCCGATTCCATAAATGTTTCCAAATTTCTCTCCCGGCCTGGCTTCGATGGTGAGTGACTGCCAGCTGGAATTAAGCTGGTAAGTATCTACACCCGGATAAAGCTTGTTAACCATTGATTTCTGGGTTGACCAGTTAATTGTGGTTGTCCAGGAGAAGCCACCAGGTTTTTTTATTATATCTCCCGTGAGGGAAAGTTCAAAACCACTTGATTCGATTTCACCGGCATTTATATTTTTTGAACTAAATCCCGAAGAAGTTGAAACATCAATTGAAAGGATCTGATTATTTGTTTTTGTATCGTAATATGAAAAATCGACACCAATGCGGTTCATTAAAAACTTAAGTTCTGTTCCCACTTCAAATGATTTTGAAAATTCAGGCTTAAGGTTCTCGGGAGGGATAATTGTCGGATAACTATATTGTGAGTTACCGGAAAACGCAGGTGAGGCAGCAACATAAGTTGCATTTAGCGAGTAAGGTCCCGTATCGGATCCGACCTTAGCATAACTTCCCCGGATTTTGCCGTAGGAGAGAAATGATTTTTGCAGGTGGAAAGTTTCGGAAAACAGCCAGCTCATGCTAACAGAAGGATAAAGGTAGCTCCAGTTGTTTTTTGGTAATGTTGAACTCCAGTCATTTCTTAGAGTCAGATCGAGGAAAAGATAATCGCGGAAGGAAGTACTCAAAGACCCGAAGACTGAATTGGTCTTATAATGGGATACATATGAGTCAGTCCCGGGAGTTCCCAGGACGTTTGAAATATGGAAGAAGTTAGGAACAGTTAGCTCGCTGGCACTGATCGACATTGAGTTATAGTCATGTTGTCTGTAGTTTGCACCAAGAGTTCCTGAAGCCTTAAAAAATGAGAAATCCTTTTTGAATGATGCAAGAAAATCAATGTTGGTTTCCTTGTTTTCTAGATTGTTCTGACTGAAGCTTCCTCCTGTTCCCAGGGGTTTCTGGATCGACTGCTCATAAATAATGTCTTTTCTGTATTCATTATAATAGTCAATTCCGTACCGTCCCATAATATTAAGCCAAGGAGTCACGGCATAATTCAACTCGACATTTCCAAAGAACCTGTCTCTTGTACGGCTGTTTATGTTTTTATTTGCTGTCCAGTAAGGATTATTATGGTAGTTGCTGTTCCAGTTATAAGGATGGCCGTTATCCATAAAGGTCTGCCAGTTATCTTTCAGGAGCTGCATATCAATCTGCCGGCCGAACCATCCGCCTATCGACTGCAATATATTACCATCATCATATCCCTGACCGGGGAGGTTATTATTATTTGTTACTATATAGTTCATATTGACATCAACCTTGAGTTTTTCGGTCATCGATATTGTAGCAGATGAGTTCAGGCTGTTTCTCTCCTGGTCAGTGTTGGGTATTGTCCCGGTCTCGTTTAGGTTCGAATAACTAAGTCTGGCTTTGACGTTATCACTGCCGCCGCTTATTGTCAGATTATTTGTTTCAGATAAGCCTGTAACAAAGAAAGATTGTGTATTATCAGGATGTGAGACCCATGGTTGATTTTTCCCCTGAAACTGATCGATCTTCAGACCGATGTCCATTCTTGGTCCCCATGATTCATCGTACCCATCATTAATACCGCCTCCAAGTCCGTCGACATACTTGAATGACCGGTTTGCTGACCAGTCCTGGTATGACATTCCTTCATCAGGCTTACCGGTTGCCGTAGCATTTTTCCAGATATATTCACCGCCATTCGAACCCTGGCCATATTGATTCTGGTATGTCGGGAGAAAACTGATTTGTTCAAATGTTGTTGTATTTGAATAAGATACGCCTAGCCCTTTATTCTTTGATCCTTTCTTTGTAGTTATAAGCACGACACCGTTACGGGCACGGCTTCCGTATAGAGCTGCAGCGTTGGCACCTTTTAAAATTGAAACGGAGGCGATATTTTCAGGGTCAATGTCACTTGCCGCATTTCCATAGTCTGTACCTCCCCACTGATCGGCACTGCTGGTAGCGTTTGATATAGGAGTTCCGTCAACTACCCAGAGTGGTTCATTGTCGCCAAAAGAACGAACACCCCGGATAAGCATCTGTGACGATGCGCCAATAGCACCTGAGTTGTTTGTGATCTGGACTCCTGCCATCTTGCCCTGGAGAATATTTACAATGTTACCCTCATTGGTCTGAACCATTTTATCACCCTTAATATCGGTTACAGAGTATCCAAGGGCTTTCTTTTCGCGTGATATACCCAAAGCAGTTACAACAACCTCATTCAGACCCAGCACATCTGGTTCCATCGTAATGTTAATTGAAGTGCGACCGGCAATTTCAATCTCCTGTGTTTTCATTCCTATATAGGTAAAAATCAGTGAGACAGCACTCTGTGGTGCTACAATAGAATACTTTCCTTTTACATCGGAGGTAGTTCCGATTGTCGTTCCTTTGACCTGGACAGTAACTCCCGTTATAGCTCCTTCATTCGGCACCGAGGACGTAACAGTACCTGTTATGACTGTCGTTTGAGCGAGAAGCGGGAATAAGCCTGTCGTAAAAAAGGCAATTAATAAAATCAGTTTCTTCATGAGTTTTGGTTTAGTTGATATACTAATTACTTATATTGAAAATAAAAAGTTCTCCGAAATCTTTCTTTCCGGATTTTTTATATTCACTGATATTTCTAATAACTTTAATTTTCGCTGCTTAGATTTTACTCTGCTAGTAAATTTACACAATTTAATATTATTGTACAGAAATATTTCTGTGGGTTAATCATTAATATTTTCAAATTAAAAATGGCATAAAATTTTAACTTTTAACCAAACCTCAATCAATGAAAACATTTCGCTTAGGTTAAACGATTGTGGTATTTATGTTACTTTCTTCAGATTGATTGTATACTAAGACCAGGCAGATAAAGCTCAATCAGATTGCGTTAGTTAAACAGTTTGCAGGCTCCCGGAAGGGTGAAGATGTCAGCACGCTTTCCCGATGGATCGGGACAGTCAGTTCCGGTTCGTCGCTTTGTTCTTCAACTTTTATCTTTTTCCTTTTGTTCCCGCTTTGCGGGATTTCGTCACTGCGTTCCTCAACTTTTATCTTTTGTTTTTTATTTATATATTTGATACTGCGTTTCCTATTGTGCTAGTAAACTTGGAATTATGTTAGTAAGAACATTTGCCAGTGCCGTAACAGGTATTGATGCGGTGACAGTTACTGTTGAAGTGAATGTGTCTCAGGGTATCCGTTTTTTCCTTGTTGGCCTGCCCGACAGTGCAGTAAAAGAGAGCCAGCAAAGAATAGAGTCGGCTTTTCGCTCTATGGGCTTCCACTGGCCCGGGAAGCAGGTTGTCATCAATATGGCACCTGCAGATATCCGGAAAGAGGGCTCCTCGTACGATCTGCCTCTTGCTGTCGGTATTCTTGCTGCTGACGAACGGGTGATTAAGGGAGAAACTGAATCGTATGTAATCATGGGAGAATTGTCTCTTGACGGAACGTTGCAGACCATTAAAGGCATTTTGCCAATAGCATTAAGGGCACGAGAAGAAAAATTCAAGGGTGTGATTGTACCGACCAAGAATGCCCGTGAGGCCGCCGTTGTAAATGGACTTGATGTTTATGGACTCGAGGCTCTTGGAGATGTGGTTGATTTCTTTAACGGAACAAGGAAATTTGAACCTGTAAGGATAAATCTCGATGAGATTTTTGCAGGTGAGGCTAACAAATATGATGTCGATTTCTCTGATGTCAGGGGGCAGGAAAGCGTCAAAAGAGCGCTTGAGGTGGCAGCGGCCGGGCACCATAATCTAATTATGATCGGCCCTCCTGGTTCTGGAAAGACCATGCTGGCAAAACGGCTAAGCACCATAATGCCTCCTCTTACCCTGGAAGAAGCTCTTGAAACAACCAAAATTCATTCTGTGGCTGGCAAGATAGACGATCATAATCCACTTATGATCAGGAGGCCTTTCAGGTCACCGCATCATACAATCTCTGATGTAGCCCTTGTCGGCGGCGGTACATTTCCACAGCCGGGAGAAATATCACTTGCCCATAACGGCGTCCTCTTCCTTGATGAGCTTCCAGAATTCAAGCGAACCGTTCTTGAAGTAATGCGGCAACCCCTTGAAGACAGGGTAATCACAATTTCCAGGGCAAAATCTACTGTTGACTATCCAGCAAGTTTTATGCTTATTGCAAGCATGAATCCTTGTCCCTGCGGCTTTCATAACCATCCGGAAAAAGAGTGCATGTGTTCTCCCGGTATGGTGCAAAAGTATCTTAACAGGATTTCCGGGCCGCTTCTCGACAGGATTGATATTCATATAGAGGTTGTTCCGGTCAAATACGATAAACTTACTGATGCAGGGAAAATTGAAAAATCTGCCGATGTGCGTGAACGTGTTGTTAAGGCAAGGATGATACAGACAAAGCGCTTTGAATCGGTAAAAGGTGTTTATTCAAATGCACAGATGACACCTTCAATGCAGAGGAAATTCTGCCAGCTTGATGAAGCAGGAGGGAGGCTGCTGAAAACAGCAATGGAGCTTAGGGGGCTTTCTGCAAGGGCATATGACAGGATATTGAAAGTGTCGAGGACTATTGCAGATCTCGCAGGATCTGAAAATATTTCTGCTGAACATATTTCCGAAGCCATTAATTACCGAAATCTCGACAGGGAGGGATGGGCTGGATAGGAGTAGTGGGAGTTCTACTAATTACAAAAAGCTGCCAAATAAAATTTTACTATTTGATTAAGCAAGATTACACCATAATGTTTTTTATCTTGCTCCTTTGACAGCCTATTAATAATTTTTACAAGAACAGAAAGACAGATATGACTGGTAATGACGAAAACCTGAAGAGGCAACTGGGCCTCTTTCCTTCTACAAATATTGTTATAGCCAATATGATTGGTGCCGGAATATTTACAACTTCCGGCCTTCTTCTGGCAGGTTTGCATAACCCGATCCTGATGATGGTATTATGGGCAGTTGGCGGAATCATTGCTATATGCGGTGCTCTTTCATATGGTGAACTTGGAGCAGCCATGCCTCAGGCGGGAGGAGAATATCTGTTTTTATCGAAGCTTTACAATCCCCTGTCTGGATTTTTAAGCGGCTGGGTATCCTTTATGGTCGGGTTCTCTGCCCCAATTGCAGCATCAGCACTCGGGTTCAGCGAATATTTCTGCCGGGCTGTTCCTGTTTTACCCGCATGGCTGAATAAGGCAGGTATAATCAGCCCGCTTTGGACCGGAAAATTACTTTCAGTCAGCATCATATTGATATTCACTTTTATACATTATTGTGGAATTAAGTACGGAGCAAGAATTCAAAATGTTCTTACAGTTCTTAAAGTGGCTCTTATTATGACTCTCCTGATTGCAGGTTTCACTTCCGGGAAAGG
>PMIG01000149.1:0-677 GCA_003157055.1 Bacteroidales bacterium
TACTCTTCTTGCCGGGTTTATTTTTAGCCGTAAATCGGCTTTTCCGTTATCTGCTACGGCTGTGCTGGCAGGACTGACGCTTATGGTAGCTCATCTCAGTTTTATGGATCCCGAAATAACAAACCTTGTTCCTGTGCTTAAGTCATACTTGCTAACACTGCATGTTTCAGTAATTATCGGAAGCTATGGTTTTCTTGGTCTTGGAGCTATCCTTGGGATAATAATCATGATCCTGTTAATGCTATCCAATAACCAGAACCTCGAAAGGATATCAAACACAATTGATGAGCTTTCAGTCATTAACTTCAGGACACTAACGCTTGGTCTCTATTTTCTTACTATCGGAACATTTCTCGGAGCCATCTGGGCAAATGAATCGTGGGGCAGGTACTGGGGATGGGATCCTAAGGAAACATGGNNTTATTACCTGTCGGGAATGCATTCCTATGCCTCTGGTGACGCTGTTGCGATTCCTTTGTTCGTATACCCGGTTGTGATTGTTCTGACGGGATTGTGCGTGGCAGCATATCTGAAATACAGCAAATTGGGAAAGGATACCGTGGAAAAATAGCAGGAGGATCGCCGGTTCAGCTTCGCTTCGCGGGCGATCCCCCGGGGGTGGGCTCCAAACAGAAAAGGCCGTCGCTTCGCGACAGCCTTTTCTGTTTGGGTGGAAG
>PMIG01000149.1:732-32042 GCA_003157055.1 Bacteroidales bacterium
GGGCTTCAGAGCTTCCAGCTCATGAGGTTCACTATCTTCCTGATCATCAGCGTGGTATTCACTAAAAGCCATCTTACAAGATCTGAGATAGGATCATGGGAGATGTTCCTTTTTATAGCTGGGCTATTAAGCTTTTTTTGGGTTACCGGTATCATCCAGTCACTGCTTCCCCTTTACCACCGAAATAAGACATTCAGGCGGTTTGGCGATCCCGGAACAGGAAAATCACCGGAGATATTCAACGCATTTCTTTTATTATGCTTTTTCAGCCTTCTGATTTTTGCACTTGGTCAATCACTTAAGGGAAGCTTTTCAGTCTTCCATTTCAAAGGCAATGTACCGTTCCTGAACCTTCTTCTTCTTTATATCATGCTAAGCAGCCCGGTTTGTCTTATTGAATATATCTACATGCTTAATAACCGTTCTTACAGGATATTTCAATATGGTCTCTATACCTTCAGCGCGCAGCTTGTTCTGGTAATTACCCCGATTCTATTAGGGAAAGATATTATATGGTCCGTTTATGGACTTCTTATAATAACAGGGATAAGATGGATATGGCTTATCATTTTGCTCAGGAGGTATTCTGAGATGAAAGTCTCATGGGAATTCATGAAAGAGCATCTGTATCTCGGACTGCCACTGGTAATTGCCTCGCTTATCAGCGGATCGGCCCAGTATACCGACGGAGTTATTGTATCGGCCGTATACCGCGACCCCGCAGTATTTGCATGGTTCAGATATGGAGCTAAGGAATTTCCGCTCGTTCTCCTGCTTGCAAACGGACTAAGCAATGCCATGCTTCCGGAATTTTCTACCCGGTTAAGGACAAAGGAAGCGCTTGAGAAATTAAAACTCAAATCAAAGAGAATGATGCATTTTCTGTTTCCTTCCACGATGCTTCTCATGATCTTTACAAGATGGTTTTACCCTCGCCTGTTTAACCCTGAATTCCAGAAGAGCGCTGATGTTTTCCTGATTTATACATTGCTGATAATACCAAGGCTGGTTTTCCCGCAGACTATAGTAGTAGGACGGAAAAAGACCAACATCAGCCTAATAGGTGCCCTTATTGAGATCTCGCTGAATATACCTCTCAGCCTGCTGATGATTAAGTGGGGATATAATATTGTCGGTGTCGCGCTTGCAACTTTTATTGTTTACACGATAGAAAAGATATTCCTGGCAGGATACGTCTGGAAGGTCATGAAAATAAGGCCATCNNATTGATATTCATTAGAATTGTTCCGGCTCAATGCTGTTGAATCCTGGTTGTAAAAATTTGTTTTTATATTTGTGACCAGACTACCTGAAAAGGTTCCAGGTTTATAATAAATAGTAACCAGATTTTTTTGCTATGAATGCTGTTGAAGTACTTACAAAAGAAGAAAGACAGGATTTCCATGATTTCCCGAAGCGGCTGTACAAGGGTGATCCTTGCTGGGTTTGTCCGCTTGATTCAATTATTGAATCAATCTTTGATCCCCGGAAAAACCACTCTTTCGAACATGGGGAGGCCATCAGGTGGATTCTTAAAGATGACGATGGAAAAACAATCGGGCGTGTGGCAGCATTTATCGATAATATGAGGTCAGCTGCAAACAGGCAGAAAACAGGGGGAATGGGATTCTTTGAGGTTATTGAGGATAAGACTGCTGCATTTTTCCTCTTCGATAAAGCACGGGAATGGCTTTCTGAAAAAGGAATGGAAGCTATGGACGGCCCAATAAATTTCGGAGAAAACGACAACTTCTGGGGTCTGCTGGTTGACGGCTTCACCAGGCAGGGTTATGGAATGCCTTATAATAAGAAGTATTACAGGGAGTTTTTTGAAGCATACGGTTTCAGAAATTATTTTGAGCAGATATCATGCCATAGGGCGGTAAGGGAGAAAGGTAATGTAATGACAAATTTCCCTGATCGCATAATGAAGGTTGCCGAATGGCTGACAAAAAAATCAGGATATACATTCCGGCATTTTGAGTACAAGAATGCCAGGAAATACATTGATGATATATGCCATATTTATAACACTACCTGGATATATGTGAAGGACGACTTTACTCCTCTCGATCCGGTGATCCTCCATGAATCACTTGTGGGCGCAAAACCTGTACTTGACGAAGAATTGGTGTGGTTTGCATATTATAATGACAGCCCTATCGGATTTTTTGTAATGTTTCCGGATCTAAATATGATCCTTCGGCATTTTAATGGCAAATTAACTCCTTGGAACATTGTCAGGTTCGCATATTACAAGCTTACCCACGAGATGAACCGGGTGAGAACCGTTGTGGGTGGAGTCATTCATTCACATCAGAATACAGGTGTGGAAGCTGCTATCTTTTACCAGTATTACCAGACATTCAAAAAGAAACCCTGGATAAAGGAGCTTGACATGTCGTGGATAGGTGATTATAACCCAAAGATGATCTCGACATATGAAGCCCTTGGTGCAAAAAGAGTCAAGACTCATATTACCTACAGGTATATGATTAATGATAAGCTTAAATTCACAAGATTCAAAGACGAAATGGCAGAGAAAAACGCCAGCTTACATAAAAACAGGCAGAAAGATCAATAATTTGCAATTAACTTTGCAAATTAAATATAGTTCATTACTTTTGCAATCCCTTAACAGGGGCATTATACAGGTTAGAAAAGAAATAAAATAAACAGCAATGAAACAGGGAATACATCCGGAAAATTACAGGTTCGTGGTATTTCAGGATATGTCGAACGGTACTTCTTTTCTGAGCAGATCGACTGCTCCATCAAAAGAGAATATCAAATGGGAAGACGGGAATGAATATCCTCTTATAAAGCTTGAGATTTCAAATACATCTCATCCTTTTTATACCGGCAAGATGAAGCTTGTTGACACCGCAGGGAGGGTCGATAAATTCATGAACCGTTACAAAGGCCACATATCCAAGAAGAAATAACTGGAATTTATTCAATATGCGATTAAAAGGGCCTCTTAAAGAGCCCTTTTTTTATGCCCGTCCTGAACTTACCTGCTAGTTAAGGAGTGAGTACTGATTAGATCGGAACCGGTCTTCAATTATTTGGCATAATCATTGCAATGGTCCCTTTCAGGTTAATTGATAAAATATTAAGTAATTTTGACTCTTTGATAAAGAGGGAAGGTAATAATATATATGGAAAAGAAATTCAGAAGAACCGTCAGCGAGTTTTTAATCCCTGATGTTCTTGACGGAGAAGGTGATATTATTCCGATAATCGCCGATGGTGAAGAAGGCGACCTTGAAGATATTGATATACCGGAAACAATTCCGGTCCTGTCATTACGCAACACCGTGCTGTTTCCCGGTGTAGTACTTCCTATTTCAATAGGGCGGCCACGGTCCATTCAACTGATTAAAGATGCCTACCGGAATGACAAGATTGTAGGCACTGTTGCTCAGAAAGATCCGGATATGGAAAATCCGGGATATAACGATCTTCACTCTGTGGGTACAATTGGCCAAATAGTCAAACTCCTTGAGATGCCCGATGGCTCAACAACCGCAATTATTCAGGGACGTAAAAGAATGGTGCTCAGCGAACTGGTTTCTGATGATCCGTATTTCATTGCACGTGTCAAACCAATGCCAGAAAGAAAACCAGAGCCTTCGAGCAAGGACTTTGATACAATTGTGGGCTCACTGAAGGACCTTTCTCTGAAAATTATCAAGATCAATTCCAATATAAGTCCAGAAGCTTCATTTGCAATCAAGAATATTGAGAATAACACTTATCTCATAAATTTTATCTGCTCAAACACCGACATCAAAGTTCAGGATAAGCAGAAACTTCTGGAAGTTAACAGTATACGCGACAGGGGATTCATGCTGCTTGAATTCCTGGTACAGGAAATTCAGGTTTTGGAGCTTAAAAACGAATTGCAATCGAAAGTCAAAATAGATCTCGATCAGCAGCAGAGGGAATTCCTTCTTCACCAGCAGATGAAGACTATTCAGAATGAGCTTGGTGGAAATCCCGGTGAAAAAGAAATTGAGGAGTATCAGGAAAAGGCTAAAACGAAAAAATGGACCGAAGAAGTTAAGCAAGTATTTGACAAAGAGCTTGATAAACTGCGTCGTCTCAATCCTGCCGCCGCCGAATACTCTGTTCAGGTCAACTATATTCAGACTTTGCTTGACCTTCCATGGAGTGAATATACCCAGGATAATCTCGACCTTAAAAATGCAAGGCAGGTACTTGATTCTGACCATTTTGGCCTTGACGATGTCAAGGAGAGAATACTCGAACACCTGGCAGTTCTGAAATTGAAAGGCGACTTAAAGTCTCCGATCCTTTGCCTTTACGGCCCTCCCGGAGTAGGAAAAACATCTCTTGGCAAGTCGGTCGCAAGGGCTCTTGGCAGAAAATATGTCAGAATGTCATTAGGAGGACTTCATGATGAAGCTGAGATCCGCGGGCACAGAAAAACATATATCGGGGCAATGCCGGGCCGTATCGTTCAAAACCTTAAGAGGGCAGGTTCCTCAAATCCTGTTTTTATACTTGACGAGATAGATAAAGTTGGACAGGATTTCAGGGGAGATCCATCCTCTGCACTGCTTGAGGTACTTGATCCTGAGCAGAACAGCACTTTCTTCGACAATTTCCTTGAAATGGAATACGACCTTTCAAAGGTTCTCTTCATCGCCACAGCTAATACTCTTTCGACAATCAGTCCTGCTCTCCGCGACAGGATGGAGACTATTGAAATTACCGGATATCTCGTTGAGGAAAAACTAGAAATAGCAAAACGCCATCTGCTTCCCAAGCAGCTCGAAAATCATGGTGTAACAGATGATCAGCTGAAAGTGCCTGAAACTATAATGGAAAAGATTATCGACTTGTATACAAGGGAATCCGGCGTGAGGGAACTTGATAAAACTCTTGCCAAGATTGTACGGGTTACTGCTAAAAACATAGCATCTGAATCAAAATACAACCCGGTACTTTCTGAAAAAATACTGGGGGAGATGCTCGGCCCGCCAAGATTTATCCGTGATATTTATTCAGGTAACGATCAGGCAGGCGTGGTGACAGGATTGGCATGGACTGCAGCCGGAGGAGAGATATTATTTGTCGAGACCAGTATCAGCAGCGGTACAGGAAAGCTTACCCTTACCGGCAACCTGGGCGAGGTAATGAAAGAATCGGCGATTATTGCCCTTGAATATCTCAAGGCAAATAATTCATTGCTTGGATTACCAGATAACTTCTCCGAAAAATGGAATATCCACATACATGTGCCGGAGGGAGCCATACCAAAGGATGGACCATCAGCTGGAGTTACAATGGCAACTTCAATCGCGTCGGCCTTTACACAGAGAAAGGTAAAGAAATATCTTGCAATGACCGGAGAAATAACTCTTCGGGGAAAAGTTCTGCCTGTAGGTGGAATAAAGGAGAAAATACTTGCTGCCAAAAGGGCAAAAATAAAGGAAATAATCCTTTCAGAAGAGAACAGGAAAGATGTGGAGGATATTAAATACATTTATATCAAGGGATTGAAGTTCCATTATGTCGAAACAATCATGGGAGTGCTCGAGCTTGCACTTCTTAAGCAGAAAGTCAGCAATCCCAAAATAATATCGTTCGAATGAAAAAAACAGCCGTTTTCCCGGGGTCGTTCGACCCATTCACAATTGGACATGAAAGCATTACCAGGAGGGCCCTCAGCCTCTTTGATGAGATAATTATCGCTGTCGGCGAAAATACCCTGAAAAAAAGCCATTATTCCCTTGAGACAAGGATGAATATGATATCGAAAGTTTTCAAAGACGAGCCGCGCATAAAGGTCGATCAGTACAAAGGGCTTACCGTTGATTACTGCAGAAGGAATGGGGCCGGGTATATTCTGAGAGGACTAAGGACAGCAGCTGATTTTGAGTTTGAAAGAGCCATTGCTCAGGTTAATAAGGCAATGGCTCCGGAACTTGAATCTGTTTTTCTTCTTACTCTTCCGGAACATTCTCATATTAATTCCACTATTGTACGCGACATTATCTGCAACGGAGGCGATGCTTCCCGGTTTGTTCCTGATTCAATAGATATTAACGATTACCCGGGTGATGAAGTCTAGGCTTTGAAGATGGACGAATTGATGAGGTCCATCAGTGAAAGCCATGCGCTGCTTTTTAACTTGCTGAGCTCGTCCGGGAGGAGCCACTCAACGCGGGTTATTCCCTCTTTTTCCTGCGGCTTTATGATCATATTACCATCATAATTCATCAGGAACCAGCTTGTCTTCTTCAGGTAGGATATTCCTTCCCATGAATAAGTATGATAGCTTGGCTGAAGCTCTTTAACTATCTTGTGGCCTTTTATTCCGCATTCTTCACTGACTTCACGCAAGGCACATGCTTCAGGTTCTTCTCCTTCTTCAATATGGCCTTTCGGAAGATCAAGCTTCCCCTTCTTCTCGATAAAAAGATACCTTCCAGACGAATGCTTTACCAGTCCCCCGGCTGCATGGACTTCAGTAAAGTAAATCCTGAATATTTTCCAAATATGCTTTATGTCGGGCCCGTAAATGTTTATTGCCTGGAATTGAGGATTTAACTGGAATTCTGTAATTATCTTATAAAATTCCCTGGTGTCATAAAATTTATGAAATAAGCCGTATTTTTGTAACCGGTCAGGTTCAGAACTGAATAGTATGAATCTGTTTTCGAAATGAACTTTATACATTTCTTTATGGAAAATAGTGCAAATAGGATTGCCGAATATCTATTACAAATTAAAGCAATTAAATTGCAACCATCAAATCCTTTTACTTGGGCATCGGGATGGAAATCTCCAATTTATTGTGATAACCGCAAGACTCTTTCATTCCCTGAGGTAAGATCATATATCCGGGACTCCTTTACGCAGCTTATAAAAGAGCTTTATCCGGATGCCGAATTGATTGCCGGAGTAGCAACGGGAGCCATTTCACATGGGGCTCTGGTGGCTGATAAAATGAAGTTGCCATTTATTTATGTAAGGTCTGAAGCCAAGGAACATGGTCTTGGAAACCAGATAGAAGGATATTACCTGGAGGGGCAGAAAACTGTTGTTGTCGAGGACCTTATTTCAACCGGGGGAAGCAGCCTCAATGCCGTGAAAGCTCTCAGGGAGTCCGGATGCGATGTTCTTGGAATGACTGCAATCTTTACTTATGAATTTCAGAAAGCTGCCGATAGTTTCAAATCTGCCGGCTGCAGGTTCAATACGTTATGCAATTATTCAGTCTTAATCGAAACTGCCGTGAAGGCAGGATATGTAACTGATACCGATCTGGAAACACTAAGGAAGTGGAGGCTCGATCCTTCAGTATGGGGAGTAAAATAACTTAACAAAACACAGGATGGCTGAAGTATCAACGTTTGAAAGCAGGACCGGCAAGCTTAGCTGCAGTGCCGGGCAAGCTTTTGATTTTTTAACAGACCTCAGAAATTTTAAACAATTTATCCCCGGTGACACTATCAGTGACCTTGTGATTCAGATTGATTCATGCAGCTTCCGTGTCGACATGCTGGGGAAAGTGAGAATTCATATTTCAGAAAAAGTACGACCGGGGAAAATAATCTATTCCGGCATTGTGCCTCAGATACATGACTTCTCCATGTCAGTTGATATCATAGATAAACCGCCAGCAAATTCCGAGGCCAAACTATATATAAGGGCTGAGATTAACCCATTCCTGAAAATGATGGCGGCAGAACCTGTCAGAAAAGTGCTCGAGAAGATAATTGACGAGATGGAGAAATTCAAAGATTGGGGAAGTACTATCTGATATATTCTACTTCTTTGAAATCAAATTCCATTCCGGCGCCATTCTCTTCAATAATTCTCAGCCTGCCACATGTCGTTATGCCCTTTATCATCCCTCTGAAAAGCTTCCCTTCCGATCTGTAAAGATGCCATTCATTCAGCCGGTAAAGACGTGACAGGTATTCATTCTTAAGTTGTTCCGGTTTTCCGGACATTAGCAGTTCATACCTTCCATCGAGACATCCAAGAATCTCTTTCAGGCAAACTTTACGGTCATATTCTCTTCCGGTAAGCGTGCTTAGAGAAACAGGATTTGGAACTGATAAAGGGAATTTAATCTGGTTTATGTTAATGCCTATTCCTGCAATTGTGCTTTCAAGTATACCACCCAAAATTGAATTCTCAATGAGGATGCCTGCTATTTTGTCATCATTCACATATATATCATTGGGCCACTTGATTTTACTTTCAGATAGATGGTAGTCAATAAAATCACATATCCCGAGAGAAATTGCCATTGAAATATAGAACTGGTCCTCTGGCAGGATAGATTTCGGGTTAAGTATTATGCTGATTAACAGATTTTTGCCCCTCTCGCTTTCCCATTTGTTTCCGGCCCTTCCTCTGCCTGATGTCTGGTAATCAGCATATATAACATAACCATGGGCAGCCAGTCCTTCCTTCAGCAAACGCGATGCCTGGGAATTTGTTGATGTCAGTTCTTTAAAATAAATTAGATTAGATCCTATAGTCATGATTGTTAATTAATTAACAGATGGTTAATGATAATTAGCCATTAATATTTTTTCTCCATCTGTTATTGGCACTGAAATTGCAAATATGCTGTTCTGTGACAAAAATACAGATAAAAGTTTGTACTTTTGCGACTTGATATCTAACTGATAATTATTGATGAAGAAAAGATCTGACGGTGCAGTAGTTCTTTTAAGGAGTATCATAAAAGGAATTTTTGAAAAACAGGGACTTAATGTAATTAAAATAGACCTGCGGAAACTTGAAAACAGAATAGCCGATTATTATATTATCTGTCATGGCACATCCACAACCCAGGTCGATTCAATATGCGATTCAGTTGAAGATACTGTAAGGGGGAAAACGGGGGAGAAGCCCATTCATGTTGAGGGTCTTGAAAACTGCTACTGGGTGCTCCTTGATTTTGGGAATGTTGTTGTTCATATTTTCCAGGAAGAGTACAGGAATTTTTACAGTCTGGAGTCGTTATGGGCCGATGCTGTAATTGAAACAGTAGAAGATAAAATAAAGCAAGTAAAGTAATTATGGCAACAGAGAATAATAATAATAATAATACATCGCCCGAAAAAAAGAACGACAAGAATCCAAAGATACGTTTCAATTCCAACTGGATTTTTGCTATCCTGGCGATCTCTTTCATCCTGTTTGAGGTGATGCTTGGCGGAAAATCTCCAAAGACTGCTAATGCCGGAATGTTAAAAGACATGATTGTCAATCATGATATTGAAAAGATTATTGTTGTAAACAAGGATTTTGCTGAGATATACCTTACCTCTGATGCGATAAAATCAGGAAGATATCCCGACATTCAGAAACCTGGCGGAAATCTGGGTATGCAGGTTCCCAAACCTCAATTCACTTATCCCATTCTCGATATAACCACATTTGAGCCTTTCCTGCTCAATGCACAAAAAAGTGCTGGTTATACTGATAAGGATATTATTTATGCTGAGCCGGTGACGAGAAAGAATTATCTGGGAGATATTCTTTCATGGCTTATACTTCCTATAATTCTGGTTGTTTTCTGGATATTCATGATGAGGCGCATGGCCGGCGGAGGAGCAGGCAATGCCGGAGGAATTTTCAGTGTTGGTAAATCGAAGGCACAGATATTTGACAAGGATACCAATGTAAAACTTAATTTCAATGATGTCGCAGGGCTTGAAGAGGCCAAGACAGAAGTAATGGAGATAGTTGATTTCCTCAAGAATCCTAAAAAATATACTACCCTTGGAGGGAAAATCCCTAAGGGCGCCCTTCTAATCGGCCCTCCGGGAACAGGGAAAACCCTTCTTGCCAAGGCAGTTGCAGGCGAAGCAAATGTGCCCTTCTTCTCATTATCAGGTTCCGATTTTGTGGAAATGTTCGTCGGTGTAGGCGCTTCAAGAGTCAGGGACTTATTCAAGCAGGCGAAGGAAAAAGCTCCATGCATCGTTTTCATTGATGAAATTGATGCTGTGGGGAGAGCAAGAGGGCGTAATGTAAATTTTGGCTCAAACGATGAGCGCGAGAATACACTAAACCAGCTGTTGACAGAGATGGACGGATTCGGCACCAATTCGGGCGTGATCATACTTGCTGCAACCAACAGGGCCGATATTCTTGACAGGGCTTTGTTGAGGGCCGGCCGTTTCGACCGTCAGATACATGTTGAACTACCCGATCTGACAGAGAGAGAGGCTATTTTCAAAGTTCATCTGCGGCCCATCAAGCTTAACAAGGATTTTGATGTCACCTTCCTTGCAAAGCAAACTCCTGGTTTTTCGGGGGCTGATATTGCTAATGTCTGCAACGAGGCAGCACTTATTGCCGCGAGGAAAAACAAAAATATTGTTGAGAAACAGGATTTTCTTGATGCCATCGACAGGATAGTTGGCGGACTGGAAAGAAAGAATAAGATCATCTCACTCGGAGAAAAGAAAACAATAGCATACCATGAAGCAGGTCATGCTACAGTAAGCTGGCTGCTGGAACATGCAAGCCCTCTCGTTAAGGTGACAATAATCCCAAGGGGAAGAGCGCTCGGTGCTGCCTGGTATCTTCCTGAAGAGAGACAGATAACTACAAGGGAACAGCTTCTTGATGAGATGGCTTATGCACTGGGAGGCAGAGCATCTGAAGAGCTTGTATTTGGAAAGATTTCAACAGGTGCATTGAGCGACCTGGAAAAAATAACAAAACAGGCATATGCCATGGTCTCTTTTTTCGGAATGAGCGACAAGGTTGGTAATGTAAGCTTCTATGATTCATCAGGTCAGTCTGACTACGGATTCACTAAACCATATAGCGAAAAAACAGCAGAAATCATTGATAATGAGGTAAAACAGGTCATTGATGAATCGTACGTCAGAGCTAAGGAAGTGTTGAAAGCCAATATGAAAGGATTGGTGGAGCTTGCAGAATTGCTTCTGGAAAAGGAGGTTATTTTCAGTGAGGATCTTGAAAGGATCTTCGGGAAGAGAAAGGCCGACCAGGTGAAAGAGGCTAAGGAAGCAGAAGAAGCATTGTCTAAAGAGACAGGAATAAAGAAAAATACAGAAAGCTTGGTTGCTGAAGCTGAAGCAGCTCCAAAGAAAGCACGGAAGGGCAAAGCCCCCGGTCCTGAAACGGACAGCAGCGAACCGGGGATCATAGATTTTAATAAATAGAAGATCAATTAGATAAAATTATTGGTTTTGAATAATTTTTTCAGACGCACATTGACCGGGGCATGGATAGTCATTTTCGTTCTGGGCGGATACTGGCTTCACCCGGTATCTTTTTTTCTTGCAGGCCTTGTTATGATTGCAGGATCCATGTATGAATATTACAGGATAACAGGCAATTCAGGAGTCAGGCCACAGATGATTCCCGGGATGATAACAGGAATAACCGTGTATATTCTCTCCACTCTTTCTGCTGCCGGAAAGATCCCGTTGAAATTTCTTCTGCTGATCTTACCTATGCTTGCAATAATAATGATAATTGAACTTTACAGGAAGCAGGAGAAACCTTTTGATTCTCTTTCACATACCTTTTTCCCGCTTATATACACTGTCATTCCTTTGTCATTGTTCCCGTTTTCAGCTTATAATCATGAAGGACTTGCAACACTGATCCATCATGGGAATATTATTTTCTCTCCGGGAATCGTTGTAGGTTTTTTCCTTCTTATCTGGGCAAATGATACAGGCGCCTATCTTATTGGTATAACACTTGGAAAACACAGACTGTTCGAGCGGATCTCACCTAAAAAGTCATGGGAAGGATTCATTGGCGGAGTGGTACTGGCGGTCGTAGTATCATGGCTTCTTTCCGGATGGCTGGGTGTAGTAAGCCCGGTCAAATGGGCAATTATCTCTTTGATCGTTTCAATAATAGGCACGTATGGAGATCTTGTTGAATCGATGCTTAAAAGAAGTACCGGTATCAAAGACTCAGGCAACGTGTTGCCAGGTCATGGGGGATTCCTCGACAGGTTCGATAGTACGGTAATGTCATTTCCTTTCGTATTTCTTTTTATTTCATTCTTTGGATGATTGGGAGGACTTAATTAGTTTTGTGTAAAATTTGAATGATGAGCATTCATAAGGAAGGATATAAGATTTTAATTGTTGGCCTGGTAATCCTGCTGCTTATTAATATCATAACAGACATCCTTATCGCCGATAATATGATTATAAAATGGGGGATCGGCTTCTGTTCAATAATTCTCTTTGTCTTTCTTCTCTTTTTCTTCAGGCTTCCTGAAAGGAACCTGGAGCCAAACCAGGGGATTATTTATGCACCTGCTGATGGCAAGGTGGTAGTTATTGAAGAAACGGAAGAGAAGGAGTATTTCAAAGATATGCGCATCCAGGTTTCTATTTTTATGTCACCGTTCAATATGCACAGCAACAGGTACCCGGTTTCCGGACATATTAAATATGTTGCCTATCATGCAGGTCATAAAATGGTAGCCTGGCATCCTAAATCATCTGAACTGAATGAAAGGAGCACTGTTGTAATTGAGACTGCTGGCGGCATCGAGATACTTGTAAGGCAGGTCGCCGGCGCTGTCGCAAGACGTATCGTTACTTACTCAAAGATGGACCTGGATATTAAACAGGGCGATGAGCTTGGCTTTATTAAATTCGGGTCGAGAGTTGATATATTCCTTCCGGTTGGGACTGAAATTGAAGTTCCCATTCTTCAGGAGGTAAGGGCAAACAAAACTATAATTGCCAGAATCTGAATATAATCAACATGGAAAAGAAAGACGACAGGATAATCGATATTACCAATGATGTAAAATGGATTGGTGTTCTGGATTACGATATCAGAACATTTGATATTGTGATGCATACGGAATTCGGAACAACATATAATTCTTATTTCATTAACGCCCGTAAAAAAGTCCTAATTGAGGTAGCCAAGGAAAAGTTCTTCCCGACTTATCAGAATAAGCTCCTTTCCCTGACCGATCCTGCAGATATCAGCTATATAATTCTTGATCATACCGAGCCCGATCATTCAGGTAGCCTGAAACAGTTGCTTGAACTGGCACCTTCGGCTACAGTCGTTGGCAGCGGTAATGCAATAAGGTATCTTGAAGACATGATGAACATGCCCTTCATGTCACTCGTTGTTAAAGATGGTGATACTCTTGACCTCGGAGACAAGACTTTAAGATTCATTTCAGCACCTAATCTTCACTGGCCCGACTCGATCTATACATACCTTGAGGAAGAGAAGATACTGTTCACATGTGATTCATTCGGCGCGCATTATTGCACGTATGAGATGAAGGATGATCTCACAAAGGATTATCTCACTGCACATAAGTACTATTATGAAGTGATAATGAGGCCTTTCAGCCGGTTCATGCTGAAAGCAGTTGAGAGGATCAAATCCCTCGATATAGAATACATTTGCCCCGGCCATGGTCCTATCCTTCAGGAGAACAGGAAACAGATTATAAGCCTTACTGAAAAGTATGCAGCCGATTTTATACAGATCTCGAATGTGCAGGCAAAAAGACATATTCTCATTGCGTATGTTTCGGCTTACGGGTATACGAAAAGAGCTGCTGAGATAATTGGTGCAGCTATAATGGAATCTGCCGGTTTTACAATGGATATTGTTGATATTGAGAATCTGACACCGACAGAGATGGAGTCGTATATTATTTCATCAGATGCACTCCTGCTTGGATCTCCGACAATAAACCAGAATACGCTCGGGCCGGTATACACCCTGCTTTCAGTAATAAACCCTATTCGGGATAAGGGAAAGCTGGCAGGCTCGTTCGGATCTTTTGGCTGGAGCGGAGAGGCTCCTAAAATAATTATTGAAAACCTGAAGAATTTAAAATTGAAGATATTCGACGAACCTGCAACCTTCAAATTCCTGCCTTCAGGCAAGAAGGAAGAGACACTTAGGGAATTTGGAAGAAGGTTTGCATTGAAATTTGAAGATGAGTGCAGACAAAAAGAAAGAGGCTGATTTCTCAGCCTCTTCTCAATTTCAATTTTTCAATTACGAAATCTTAATCTGCCTGGCTAATTTAGCCTTTTCTTCTTCCTGTTTCGGAAGTTCAATATTCAGAATACCATCCTTGTAAGCAGATGTGATTTTATCCCTGTTGACATTTTCAGGAATATAAAAGCTTCTGCAGAATGATGAATAACTGAATTCTTTTCTCTTATAGCCATCCTTGTTTTCTTCAACTTCGTTCTTTGTTTCAGATGAGACCGTAAGGATATCTTCATTGATATCGATTTTCAGATCTTTCTTATCCATCCCCGGGATAGCAAGGTCGAGCTTGTAGCTCTTTTCATCTTCCTTGATGTTTACTGCCGGTATCGAACTGGTTATATTTGATAGTACAGGGAAGAAATCATCGTCAAAAAAGTTTGACATGTAAAACGGATTAATACTTCTGTTTTTTCTAATAGTTGGTAACATTGCTTTGTCCTCCATTATTTTAAGTTCAACATTTTTTTAATTTATGCCTGATATATTCAAGTTCCGTTCCAAATTACAAAACATGACAAAAAGACGTAATAATGCGTAATATAGGCAGACATAATGGCAGTGCTAAATAATGAATTGACGGTTTTTAGCAAGATAAATACATAGCAAATGTTATTTCTGAGGTATGACTTTATCTTAACCCCAACCCTTACCCTTAAGTTAAAGAGGAAGGAGGAATAATTGCTTTCAAAAACGCTTTAACCAGTTCACAAAATCACGTTCCTTCCCTTGGACATAAGGGAATGAGTTGGAGGATAGGTTAAGAATATGGTATTCCGGAAAATTTAAATTAGGTTTGTATAAGGAAACCCTTTGCGATGAAAACTACATTCAGAAACTTCCTTATATTCTTCGGGGTTATCGTCCTTTTAGCCTGTGTCTGGTTTTTCCGCAGCATTGTTGTATACATTCTTGTTTCAGGTGTTCTGTCAATTATGGGAAGGCCGCTGGTTGACCTTTTCTGCAGGATAAGATTCAGGAAGTTAAAATTTCCGCGAGCCATGGCAGCTCTTCTGACTCTGCTGATCATATGGGGTGCTATAATTATGTTCTTTATAATCTTTGTTCCCCTGGTCACAAAGGAAATAAACTATTTCTCCACCATCGACAGCGAAAAGATAGTCCAGATTGTCCAGGAGCCGCTTAATAAGCTTGAGAATCTCTTCAGGACATTCAACAAAAATATTGATTCACAGATTTCGGTTCAGGATTACTTTTCCAAAAAAGTCTCTTCAGTGCTGAGCATTGATATGATCCAGAATTTCCTTGGATCACTTGTCGGGATACTGGGGAATATCCTTGTTGCGATATTTTCAATCACTTTCATTACATTCTTCTTTCTGAAAGACCAGCACTTGTTTTTTGAATCGATCCTGATGTGGGTACCCGAAAGGTATACTGAGAATTTCAGAAGGGCCCTTAATTCGATAAAAAATCTTCTGACAAGATATTTCATCGGGATTGTTATTCAAAGCACCTGCATTATGATACTGATTGATATTGGCATGACTATAGCCGGTATTGACTTTCAGCAAGCGCTTGTAATGGGGCTAATCATAGGGATATTGAACGTTATTCCATACGTAGGCCCATGGCTGGGCCTCTTTATAGCTATTACCATGGGCGTAGCATCCCATATTCAGATGGATTTTAAAACTGTTGTTGTGCCATTGATCTATTATATGATAATTGTTGAGGTGATTACCCATTTAATCGATAATATTCTTTTTCAGCCGATTATCTTTTCCAACAGCGTTAAAGCCCATCCGCTTGAGATTTTCGTTGTCATACTTGCTGCAGGATTTGCCGCCGGCATTCCCGGAATGATCCTTGGCATTCCGGGTTATACTGTTGTCAGAGTCTTTGCAAGGGAATTCTTTTATAACTTCAAAACTGTTCAGATAATAACTTCCAGCCTCTCTCCCAGGGAGCCTGGTGAACAGATTATTCCCCCCGGGGGAAAGGAGCCTTCAACCTAAACATTCTGTTTTTAATGTTGTTATTCTGATTTCTAAAGAGCCTGTGGATTTATGATAAACCTGCTCCCTGATGTAAAAAAACTGATCAGCTTTTATTATGAAGGCTTCAGAGATATGTCAGCCTGGGGAAGAAAAGTCTGGCTCATTATCTTTATCAAGCTTTTTATAATGTTTGCCATTCTGAGGCTCTTCTTTTTTCATGATTTTCTTCATGACAAATATGCTAATGATAAGCAGAGAAGCAAATATGTTCTGGAACAATTAACCAATTCAACTACTACAAATGATTGAACATTTTGATATGTCACTTGTCGATTGGTCGAGGGCACAGTTTGCCCTTACAGCTATTTACCACTGGATTTTTGTGCCGCTGACCCTCGGGCTGTCTTTTCTGATTGCCATAATGGAAACTATCTATGTCAGAACCGGCAATGAGGAATGGAAAAGGCTGACACGCTTCTGGATGACACTTTTCGGGATCAACTTTGCCATAGGGATAGCTACCGGCATAATACTCGAATTTGAATTCGGAACCAACTGGTCGAATTACTCATGGTTTGTTGGCGATATCTTCGGAACTCCTCTGGCGATTGAGGGAATACTTGCATTCTTCCTGGAATCGACATTTGTCGCTGTAATGTTCTTTGGCTGGAATAAAGTAAGCAAGAAGTTTCACCTCACCTCGACCTGGCTGGTAGCTGTCGGAGCTAATCTCTCGGCATTATGGATACTTGTTGCAAATGCCTGGATGCAGAACCCGGTTGGCATGACTTTTAACCCTGATACTGCCCGTAATGAGATGGTAAGCTTCTGGGCAGTTCTCTTTAACCCGGTGGCAGTAGACAAATTCCTTCATACTATATTTTCAGGATTCCTGCTCGCATCAATATTCGTCCTGGGCATCAGCGCCTGGTTTTTGCTGAAGAAAAGAGAAGGATGGATAGCAAAACGGAGCATTCTGATTGCTGCCATTTTCGGACTTATCTCTTCGCTGACGGTCGTATTTACCGGTGATAACTCAGCTAAAACGATATCCTCGGTTCAGCCTGTCAAATTTGCTGCTATGGAAGCGCACTATTATGGTTCAGAGAATGTAGGACTTACTGCTTTCGGAGTGCTTAAAAGATCTGGCAAGAAGATCGGGGATAAAGAAATAATGGACTTTGCGTTCAGGATCAGGATACCAGGATTCCTGTCGATCATGACCGGAGGAGATAAGAATACATATGTCCCCGGGATCGAGGACCTCGTATACGGGAAAGAGGATAGCCGGCAAATATTATCTGTCGCTGATAAGATCCGGCAAGGCGTTTTTGCTCGCGACGTTCTGAACCATTACAAGAAAGCTATTATGGTTAATGATACCGGGCAAATCCGGGTTATTAAAAATGAGTATTTCCAGGATAAGAAATTCCTGAACGAAAACTTCAGGTATTTCGGATATGCCTCTCTGATGAAGCCCGAAGATGCCGTTCCGAATGTCGCCCTGTCATTCTATTCATTTCATCTGATGGTCATTCTCGGCTTCTTCTTCATCCTCCTTTTTATAGTCTCGGTTTTCCTTTTGATGAAAGGATCGATTGCAAAACACAGATGGTTCCTCTGGATAGCCCTCCTTTCAATTCCGCTCGCTTATATTGCCAGTGAGGCTGGATGGGTGCTTGCAGAGGCGGGAAGACAGCCCTGGATTATCCAGGACCTTATGCCTGTGACCAGGGCCGTATCTCAGATAAGCGCAAGCTCAGTGATGACTACATTTATTCTCTTTGCTATTCTATTTACTGCACTTCTGATAGCTGAGGTTTCAATAATGCTGAGACAGATCAATACAGGACCAAAACATTCGGAGGATAAATTATGACAACAATGATTTCATATGTTTTTCTGCAGCATTACTGGTGGATGATCATCTCCCTTCTTGCAGGTTTGCTTGTATTTCTGATGTTCGTCCAGGGTGGTCAGTCTATGATCTTTTCTCTTCCCGGGAACGAGACACAGAAGAAAATGATTGTTAACGCCATGGGACGCAAGTGGGAATTTACCTTCACCACTCTCGTTACATTCGGCGGTGCTTTCTTTGCCTCTTTTCCGCTTTTTTATGCCACAAGCTTCGGAGGAGCATACTGGGTTTGGATCGCAATACTTTTCAGCTTTCTAATACAGGCAGTAGCCTACGAGTACCGTTCAAAACCTGCAAATGTCTTTGGTCAGAAGACTTTCGATATTTTTCTTCTTTTAAACGGAGCACTGGGTCCATTCCTGATAGGTACTGCTGTTGCNNCAAGGAATATAGCCCTCGGGCTGGCTGTTCTGTTCCTGGCAAGGACTAATGGTCTTCTTTATATACTTAACACAGTAGATGATAATGATCTCTCTGCCAGGTCAGTTAAAAGGTTGGTATTAAATGCTGTATGTTTCCTGGTCTTTTTTCTTTTCTTCCTGATCACACTTATGCTGTCAGCAGGGCTGACATTCACCGGCGGTACTCCGGGAATAGTAGTGGAACATTACAAATACCTTCATAATTTCCTTCATATGCCGGCTGTATTTATAATATTTCTTGCAGGAGTGATTGCTGTTCTCACAGGGATCGGCATAACCATATTCAAAGGAAGCAGAAAGGGGATCTGGTATACCGGTGCAGGAACCATTGTAACCGTATTTGCACTCTTCCTTGTTGCCGGATTTAATAACAGCACTTTTTACCCTTCTGTATCCAACTTCGGGAGCTCCCTTACTATTTATAATGCCTCATCGAGTTATTTTACCCTTAAAACAATGATGTATGTCTCGTTTATCATTCCTTTTGTTGCAGCCTATATCTGGTATGCCTGGAAAGAAATCAACAAAAAGAAAATAACAAGTGAGGAGATGAATGAGGTAGATCACTTATATTAATGGCAACCGGTTACCGGTTTCCATTTCTAATTAATTAATAAATAATTGATTATTCCTATGTATATTCCTCAAATTATTCAGTATCTGCTCTGGCCTGTAATGATAGCGGTCAGCTGGTTTGCAGTCAGGATTGCATTGGCATATTATGAGAAGAGATTTCCTGACAGGTAACAGCAATCCTGATAACAAAAACCAGGGAATGTGACTTGCTGGAATGCTTTTATTTTATTGCAAGCGAAATCAATGATGCAATTATATATAAAGGTATTACAAGTGGTGCGGCTCCGATTCCAAATATAGCAAGTGTCGCGACTACAAGGACAATCATTAAATACCTTCCTTCATTTCCTTTGAACCGAAGATTAGACGTTTTGAGCGATAGCAATGGCAGCCTTGTCACCATAAGGAGTGAAGTGATGAATGTGAATATGAGAAGTGCAACATTAGAGTGTATGAACGAGGCAAGGATCCTTGAAGGTGCATAACGCCAGGCAATGACGATGGAAATAACAGCAAGTGCATTGGCTGGAATCGGCAGCCCCTTGAATGATGTGGTCTGCGTATCGTCGGTGTTGAATTTAGCAAGCCGCAAAGCACCGCAGATAGGCATTACGACCAGAAGGAGCAGGATCATTCCGCTGCCATTTAGAGTATCTGAGTTAAATATCGCAGGGGCATTTAACGTCATAGATTTTATAATCAGCTGATAGATAATGATTGCCGGAGCAACCCCGAAGCTCACTTCATCAGCCAGGGAATCAAGTTCTTTGCCGATACTGGAGTATGCCTTCAACGCCCGTGCTGAGAAACCGTCACAAAAATCGAATATCATCGCAGCCAGTATCAGCCATGAAGCTGTAACAATATTTCCGTTAAGAGCATAAATTATTGCGATGAATCCGGATGCAAGATTAAGCGAGGTTATAAGGTTTGGAATATGTTTTTTCATTTTCTCAGAATCATGAAAGGTGAGCAAAATTAAGATTAATTTTAGTAATAATGCCAATTTGGTTAAATTTGGCACCAGAGAAACCAGCTATGATTGATTTTGCGAATATAAAAATAGCAGTTGATTTTGACGGTACGATAGTTGAGCACCAGTATCCTGAAATCGGGAAGGAAAAGCTGTTTGCTTTTCAGACGTTGAAGGAACTCGAAAAAAGAGGAGCCAGGCTTATCTTGTGGTCATTCCGAATCGGCACCGAGCTTGATGCTGCAGTAGAGTTCTGCAGGAAAAACGGGATAGAATTTTATGCTGTTAACAAGAATTATCCGGAAGAGGTTATGGATGAATCTGTAAGCCGTAAAATTGATGCTGACATTTATATTGATGATAAGAATGTTGGCGGCTTCCCCGGATGGAGCGAAGTATGGCAAATAATTTTCCCCTTTGAAATCCAGCAGAAAGAGGCTGAAAAGAGAATGGCTTCTTCTGGGAAAAATATCTTTAAACGATTATTCTCACGGAAAAAGAGACCAGATGAAAAATAACCACCTTAAATATTTATTCACCCTTTCCGCCATGTTGATGTTCATTTGGGCAATTTCATGCTCAGGACGTCCGGGGAATAAAGAAAATACCCTGAAGGCAGAAACAGTGAATACAGCGGAGGACACCAGGGCAAAGCTCATAACAATAAAAAGTCCTGAAGAAAACTCTGATTTTAAAGCCGGTGAAAGGATTGAGGTTATTATTGACATTACAGATCCGCGTCGTCTGCCGGATTCAGTAACTGTTTCATTTGACGGGCAGAAAGCGGCATTATTGCGATCTGCCCCATGGACTTACTCTGTTCCTTCATCCTTTACAAAGAATACCGGAAGGAAATCACTAAAGGTGACAGCTTTTCTTGACGGTAAGGCAAACACCACAGTAACCCGCTTCCTTATAATAAATTCCGACATCGTCCCCAAACATTATGGTTATAAGGTAATACATTCCTACCCTCACGATAAGGATGCATTTACGCAAGGTCTTTTTTATGATGAGGGCGTACTATATGAAGGTACAGGCCAGGAGGCAAGTTCAAGTCTGAGGAAAGTGGAACTGGAAACCGGGAAGGTGCTCCAGCAGCTTAACCTTCCCTCTAACCTCTTCGGCGAGGGAATAACATTGTACAACAACAGGATCTTCGAAGTAACCTGGACATCAAAAGTGGGATTCGTTTATGAAAAATCAACATTTAAACAGATCAACAAGATATATTACCAGACACAGGGATGGGGATTGACTACAATGAACGATAAGATTGTGATGAGCGATGGTACCAATGTAATTTATTTCTTTGAACCTGAGATGTTCACAGTTGTATCAAGAATTGAGGTTTATGATAATGAACAGAAGGTCGATTCGCTTAATGAGCTTGAATATATCAATGGCGAGATCTGGGCCAATATCTGGATGACGGATCGTATTGTCAGGATAGATCCTGGAACAGGTAAGGTCCTTGGCTATATCAACCTGGCAGGTATACTCAACGATCCAAATACGGATACCAGGGTAAATGTGCTCAATGGCATTGCTTATGATAAATCCGGTAACAGGATCTTCGTGACAGGCAAAAACTGGCCTAAGCTTTTTGAGATCAGGATTACTGAATAATCTTCACTCCATAAATGACATTAATTCCTGCCGGAATTATAGAGAATTCAACAGGAGTATGTCCCAGAGTTTCCCCGTCAGCTTCGGCAAACATTACCTGATTTGAAGTAACTTTCAGGTTATTTGACCTGTACCCATCAACCAGCTGATGGCTAAGGATGGTTCCGTCGTAAAGCAGTTTGAGACTTTTAATTACTTCGATCCTCGACATATCGCGGATTACTGTAATATCAAGCAAGCCGTCATCAGGCAGGGCATCCGGAGTCTGTCTCATTCCACCACCACAATACCTTCCGTTCCCGACATTTATTGAAAATACTTTGCAGGAGCTGGTCTTGCCATCAATAGTTAATTCTGAAATAATTTTCTTGTACGAGAGGAGGCTGGAAAGAAGATTGTAAAAATATATTGCGCGGCTGCTTCTTCCCTTATCTTTCTTGATGTTTGTTTTTCGCACAACCAGTGCTTCAAAACCCAGACCGGCGATATTTATAAAATACCTTTTATCCTGGATATTCCCGTTGTAAAAACTTATCAGTCCTATATCGTGAGGCATGGTTTTGTTCTCTTTAAGAACTTTAACAGCACCTTCATACATCGTTGGGATCCCGAACATTCGGCCCCAGTCATTGCCGGTACCTACCGGTATCATTCCAACGGAGACCTCCTGTGGGGAACAGTTATCCTGTGTGAAGATACCGTTAACAACCTCATTCAGTGTCCCATCACCTCCTACAGATACCAGCTTTCTGAACCCATTAGCTGTTGCTTCCCTGGCAAATTCAATAGCCTGCCCCTTTCTTTCAGTAAACTTTGCTTCAAAGACAATGCTGTTTCTTTCAAGAAGGCCGGAGATCCTGTTCCAATCCTTCTTACCCTTACCGTTGCCGGCATTAGGGTTTACAATTATGAACCAATTGTTATGAACCGGGAATGTTGACATTTTCATTGAGGTTTTAAAGAGATGCAAAGATGTAAATAAAAGAGTAAGGTAATACCTATATGCAATGATATAATTTTATTGACAAAAATATCACGTATGCTAAGTGGCAATGAACCAATAATATAAGATTAAATATCGATCTATTCACTGTTAATAAAGTGTTGAAAACCACGATTGAAATGTTTACAATTACATCTTTGGGTTTCTGAAGCAGTGCTTGTTTATATATTAAATTTGAAGCTCAAAACTAAAATGTAAAAACAGAAGGAAGGGAATATGGGAAGGATAATTGCAATTGCGAATCAGAAGGGTGGTGTTGGGAAGACAACTACGGCTATAAATCTGGCAGCGAGCCTTGCTGCACTTGAAAAGAAAGTATTATTAGTGGATGCTGATCCCCAGGCAAATGCAACTTCTGGCATAGGGGTAGATACCAGGCAAATAAAGAGCACAATATATGATTGTCTTATTGACGGCAAGGATCCTAAAGAGACTTTGATGGGGTGTGAAGTGGAGAATCTTACCCTGATGCCTTCCAATATTGATCTTGTTGGTGCTGAAATTGAAATGCTTGACAGGCCGGAGAGGGAAAAGATACTTAAAGGTGTTCTTAAGCAGATTGAAAATGATTACGACTATTTATTAATAGATTGTTCTCCGTCACTCGGGCTTCTTACAGTAAATGCCCTTACAGCTGCACATTCAGTTATAATACCTGTTCAGTGCGAATATTTTGCCCTTGAAGGACTCGGCAAGCTGCTCAACACTATTAAGATAATACAGAATAATCTGAATCCCGACCTTGAGATAGAAGGATTTCTCCTGACGATGTATGATTCAAGGCTCAGGCTCTCAAACCAGGTTGCAGAGGAGGTAAATAAGCATTTCCAGCAGATGGTATTCTCAACTATAATCCAGAGGAATGTCAAGCTTTCTGAAGCTCCCAGCTTTGGTCAGCCCGCAATTCTTTACGATGCAGATTCAAGGGGAACTGTGAACTACCTCAATCTTGCAAAGGAAGTGATAGAAAAACAGGAGGCAAGGGTTAAGTGAACCCATTACGGTTTTTAATCTTAAAGAAATGGAAATGGCAAAGAAAAATGCATTGGGAAGAGGCCTCGGAGCATTGATTGACGGTGTTGAAAAAGAGATTCTTGAGAAAAAGGTAGAAGCAAACCAGGATATTTCAGTCGACTCGATTGATTCAAACCCCTTTCAACCGAGGACAAGCTTTGATAACCAGTTACTGGAAGAGCTGGCGTCTTCAATCAGGAAGCTGGGTATAGTTCAGCCGCTTACTCTCCGTGAGACAAATAATGGCAGATACCAGCTCATTGCGGGCGAAAGGAGACTTCGTGCTGCCAAGCTTGCCGGATTGTCTCATGTTCCTGCTTATATCCGGACTGCCGATGATCAGGCCATGCTGGAACTTGCATTGGTTGAAAACATTCAGCGCGAAGATCTTGATGCTGTTGAAGTTGCAATAAGCTTTCAGAGATTGATAGAAGAGTGCAAGCTTACCCAGGAGCAGCTTAGTGAAAGAGTGGGCAAACAGAGATCAACTGTCGCAAATTACCTGAGGCTTTTAAAGCTTCCTGCCGAGGTTCAGCTTGGGATAAAAAACAAGCTGTTGATGATGGGACATGCCCGCGCGCTTGTGAATATTGAAGATCCTAAAAAACAGATGGCTGTTTATTATAAAATTATCGATGGTGGCCTTTCCGTGAGACAGGCAGAAGAGCTTGTAAGGCTTCTTCAGACAGAAAAGATAAAGGATCCTGAAAAGATTGAAAGAAAAAGAAAACTCAACCAGGATTTTTCCCAGCTTTCAGAACATCTGAACAGGATATTCTCTTCAAAAGTTAACTTCAGGATAAATGAACTCGGTAAGGGTAAAATAGTGATCCCCTTTGAGAATGCCGAAGATATGGAGCGTATTTTGGGTATATTTGATCGCCTTAACTCCTAAAATAATTATCTTTGTCGCGCCTTTTAAAGATACTTAAGATCAGTAACTGGCGGAGTTTATTTTGAAGACGTACCATAAAATAATATTTCTTGTATTAGTAACCATGTGCTGTTTCCTTCAAAACAATTCAGCGCAAGATACCATTCCCATCTCCAGACCATCAAAACATTCCTTTGTCGCAGAACCTCTCAGGGCAACAATGCTTGCCATAGCACTGCCTGGCTTCGGACAGATATACAACAGGAAATACTGGAAAGTACCTTTTGTTTATGCAGGCTTTGGCGGCATATTGTATGCAATCCGCTTTAACTCAAAAGAGTACAATATATTCATGAAAGGATACCAGGATTTTACCGATGACATTCCTGCGACAAACTCTTATGTGAATCTGATCACAAATATCGATCCCAAAACTTATGACCCGGTCCTTCATCCTAAAACCTATGATCCATCAACTGCAGCCTGGATCAAGGATAGAATGCTCCTGCAAGTCGATTATTATAAAAAATACCGTGATCTTTCGTATATTGGCATCGCAGCATGGTATCTTTACACTATTCTTGATGCCAATGTTGATGCGAGTCTTTTTAATTTTGATGTCAGCAAAGATCTCGACATGAAGGTAGAACCGGTGATGCTGCCATTATCAGGTCAGGCAGGTGTGGGCCTGAGCCTGAAATTAACTTTTTAACTATAATTGAATGAAACGAATAAGTGTTATAATTATATTTCTTTTTCTGATTTTTCTAAATACCGGTGCTGCTCCCGAAACCGATACAATTATCATTAAGTCAGACATTAATTCCGAAAAAATCTCAACTGATCTCGACAGCCTGGTTTGCACCTGGTATGTCAAATTAGCCCTTCAGAATAATCCGGGTTTCTTTTCAAATGACTCTATCGGTATTGAATACCCTGATTCAGTATATAAAAGCAGGCTAGAAAAGATCAATTCACTTATTAGACTTCCTTATAACAGTATAATCAGAAATCATATCCACGTTTATACTATAAGACAAAGGGAAAAATTTGCAGCAGTTCTTGGACTCATGGATTACTATTTCCCTATGATAGAGGATATCTTTGACTCATACGGACTGCCAGCCGAGCTTAAATATATGGCTGTGATAGAGTCGGCGCTTAACCCAAATGCTGTGAACAGGTATTCCGGCGCAACGGGACTGTGGCAGTTCATGTACAGCACCGGGAAAATGTACGGGCTTACAATAAACTCCATTGTTGATGAAAGACGAAATCCTGTTCTGGCAACCCATGCAGCTGCAAGATATATGAAAGACCTCTATAGTATTTATAATGACTGGACCCTCGTGATAGCTGCATTTAATTGTGGTCCGGGCAATGTAAACAAGGCAATTACAAGATCCGGGAATAAAAAAGATTACTGGGATATTTATTACAGGCTTCCCAGGGAAACAAGGGGATATATCCCTCAGTATGTTGCTGCAGCATATGCGATAAACTATTATGCTGAACATGGAATAAAGCCTCTTCCCGTTAATATTCCTGTCGCCACTGATACAATAATGGTAAACAAGGACATACATCTTACCCAGATATCAGAAGTAATGAAACTGCCTCTTGGTGAACTTCGTGCACTCAATCCACAGTACAAAACCGGACTGGTTCCCGGATCATCGAAACCACAGGCACTCACTTTACCAATGAATCATCTTGCCGATTTCATTGATCTTAATGATACCATCAGGGGATATAAGCCGGAAATTTACCTTAACAGGACCGCTCAAATTGCAGACCCATCAAGGTCGGCATACCTTCCTGCAGACATAAAGGGGAAAACTAAGATTATCTATTCAGTTAAGGATGGAGATAATCTTGGGTTTATCTGTGAGTGGTATCATGTTGGATTATCTGACCTGAGATACTGGAACAATATCTATCGGAACAAGATTCATGTCGGGCAGAAGCTGGTGATATATTTGGCTCCGTCTAAATCAGAATATTATTCAAAGATAAATACAATGTCTCTTGCCGATAAGCAGAGAATGATCGGGAAAACAGTTCCTTCATTAGCTGCTGTCTCCCAGTCTTCTCTTATTTCACAAGTCGATGGAGACTATGTCACATATACTGTCCGGTATGGTGATACTATCTGGGATATAGTAAAGATGTTCGATAATGTAACAACCACGGAAGTATTGGATCTGAATAATATCTCAGATCCGGCGAAGATAAAGGTGGGACAAAAGCTTAAGATCAAAAAGAAGAGCTGATTCGTGACTAATATATGCGCCCTTTCAGGTCGTTTTTATTGTTGCTTTTACTTCTTGCCTGCCTGACCGGACTTTGTTACTTTTTCCCGGGCAGCAAAATATTTCCTCGATTGCCGGGGCTCTTCCCAAATATCTCACACCTGATTGCGGAACAGGAAACACCTCATGTCCAGAGCCATGCAATAAAGCGGACCGGAGATACGGTTATCAACCATAAAGTTGATTCTGCCATAATTGCTGACACTACTGCTTATTTAGCCCTGAAAGCCAAAAATATCCTTTCTCCGTTTATTGATTCCTTACGTGAATCGAAACGGCAGGTGAGGATAATGTATTATGGCGATTCCCAGATAGAAGGCGACCGGATAACTTCATTCCTGAGGCATGCTTTGAGAGAAGGCAGGAATGGCACGGGCCCGGGACTATTCCTTCCGGTTATGCCGGTCATGTACACCAAATCGATATGGCTTAAGTCCTCTGCTTCCTGGGGAAGATATAATTACCTCTCTTACAAGGCCGGAGAGATATCACATAACAGGTTAGGCCCTTTCATGGCTATCTGCAGGTTCCTTCCTCCGGGTGAGATTTCCTCTTCGCCTGAAAAAGCATGGGTGCAGATAAGACCATCTAAATTTGCCGATTCATCATCGGCAAAGTATGACCAGCTCAGGATTTTTTATTCAAATCCGGCAGGAAGGGTCGGGTATAGTGTTACAGCCGATAATATCAGGATATTCACCGACTCACTTAATATCAGTTCAGAAGTTAACGAAGCTGATTGCAACCTGAACGGAGCAAAAGATATTATTATTGAGTTTCAGGGAAAGGTCAGCCCCGATATTTACGGCATCAGCATCGAGAGCAGCGACGGGATAATTGTCGATAATATCCCTCAGCGCGGCAGCGCTGGTCTGGAGTTTACAATGACCGATAAGCAAAACCTGCGGGAAATTTATGAAAAGCTTCAGCCTGACCTTATTATCCTGCAATTTGGCCTCAACATTGTCAAAAATGTCCGTAATGATTATTCATACTATAAAAGAGGATTATATCGCCAGATTGAACGTGTGAAGGAGGTAGCTCCTGGAGCTTCGGTAATGGTAATCGGTGTGACGGATATGGCATCAGGTGAAGGTGACTCTCTAGAATCGTATCGCAATATACCATCAATAATCAGATCGCAGAAGGAGGCTGCTGATGATGCTGGTGCAATATTCTGGGATTCGTATAGTGCGATGGGAGGGCAATCATCGATAATAAGCTGGTCGAAGAAAAAACCACCGCTTGCGCAGACCGACTATGTTCACTTTACCTACCAGGGAGCAGATACTATCTCAAAAATGCTTTACGGATACATTGTCTCCTCAGGCAGAAGTGATACCAGCATTAAAACCGTAAAACGAGTCCTGCCTGACACTTCAAATATAACCCTTGCTGAGATCAAGGTTACGCCGAAGGAATTCCCGGTGCTGGGAGGCAGCAAGTTGAGGATGCTTATTTCTGAGATATTCAATTACGATCCGGACAGGCCAATGATCTTTTCAACTCCGGCATTCTGGATATTCTTTCTGGTGGTAATGGCCGGGTACAGCATAATTTACAGGAAACCATTTATCAGGAATTTCTATCTGCTCATTGTCAGCCTATATTTCTATTATAAATCCGGAGGTCTTTTTCTCTTCCTTCTGATTCTTGTCACAGTAGTTGATTATACAGCAGGCCTTCTTATTTATCATTCCCGTAAAAAGACATTCAAGCGGCTTTTTATCTTTCTAAGCCTTCTGTCAAACCTCGGGATCCTTGCATATTTTAAGTATACCGGCTTCTTCGTACACACAATTAACGACCTTTTCGGAACGGGTATCCAGGTTCATGATTATCTGGCATCGTTTTCAAATCTTCATCTTGGAACCTCATTTGATATCAATAACATTATCCTTCCCGTAGGGATCTCATTTTTTACTTTCCAGTCGCTAAGCTATACGATTGATGTATATAGGGGGAAGCTGAAGCCGGTCAGGAACATTGTGGATTTCGGATTTTATGTCTCGTTTTTTCCTCAGCTGGTTGCGGGGCCGATCGTCAGGGCATCTGAGTTCATTCCCCAGCTCTACACCAGGTTCAGCCTGTCGAAACGGGAGTTTGGCTATGCAATCTTTCTTATATGTAAAGGTCTCATAAAGAAGATAATCATATCAGACTTTATTGCTATAAACTTCATAGACCGTGTATTTGACCTTCCTTCATCATATTCGGGATTTGAAAACCTGATGGCGATATACGGGTATGGTCTCCAGATATATTGCGATTTTTCAGGATATACCGATATTGCGATAGGACTTGGATTGATAATGGGGTTCAGGCTTCCAATAAATTTCAATTCACCGTACAAAGCTTCAAGCATAAGCGATTTCTGGAAGAGATGGCATATCTCGCTCTCGAGATGGCTTAAGGATTATCTCTATATCTCGCTGGGAGGCAACAGAAAAGGGAAATTCAGGACCTATATCAACCTTATAATAACCATGTCGCTTGGCGGGTTATGGCATGGTGCAGCCCTGAGGTTTCTAATATGGGGTGGGCTGCATGGCATTGGGCTGGTTATTAATAAAATATGGAATTCAATTTTTGGAGACAAGCTGACTTCCGGCCGTTTTGGACGTGCCATTGCTGTCTTTATCACTTTCAATTTTGTAAGCTTTTGCTGGATCTTTTTCAGGGCTCCTGATATGAACAGTGCATTCATAATGTTGAGACAGATAACCGGAAGCTTCTCCCCGGGTTCGTACCTGACAGTATTACCTGCTTACGGCAGCGTCTTCATGCTTATCATAGCAGGTTACATAATTCATCTCCTTCCGGAGAAGATCAAGGAGTCATACAGGGGTCTCTTCATCAGCATCCCGCTTGCAGCAAAACTTGCCGTTATATTGGTTGTCGCCGTATTGCTTCTGCAGATGAGAACGGCTGAAGTAATACCGTTCATCTATTTCCGGTTCTGATCACCGGTTCACAGGTAGTTTTCCCCATCACCGGCCTCTTTCACAAAGGGGGCGATTGCTCTTTTGTATATACCCTGAACATATGCGATTGCCATTCCATAATTTGTAATTGGGACGCCGGCTTTTATTGCAGGCTGAAGCCGGTTATGCAGCTGTTTTCTTGTTATCATGCACCCGCCACATTGGATCAGCAGTGCATAATCGGTTATAGGACGGGGCAGAATGTCGAGACCTGCCACAACATCATATTCAATCTTTTTGCCAGTGAAATTTGTCATCCACCTGGGAATCTTTGTCCTTCCGATATCGTCGCAAGCCACATGATGTGAACATGATTCAAGGAGAAGCACCCGGTCGCCATCCTTAAGCTCAGATATTTTAGGGGTCCCTTTCAGGTAATTCTCAAAATCACCCTTGAACCTCGCAAGCATTATACTGAAGCTTGTAAGCGGAATATCATTCGGTATTGAAGCATCGGCTTTAACGAAGACCTGAGAATCAGTTATAGCGAGCGCAGGTCTGATACCTGTTTTTTTGAGGAAAGCATCCACTTCCCTCTCCTTAAGTATAATAGCAACGGCATCATTATCAAGGATATCCCTTATTGCCTGTACCTGTGGCAGTATAAGTCTCCCCTCTGGTGCCTCCACATCGATAGGAGTGATCAGGATAACTATATCGCCATATTTGATCAGGTCGCCAAGAAGGGCAGGGGCTCTGAGGGAATGCTCAGGGATAGTATTGCGTATCAGATTTATAAGTTCCTCGTAATTTCGCCTGTCTGCAACTGAAAACTCAAATAAATCTGCACCGCTTTTTTCTTTCACTTTTTTTATAAAACCGGTATTGGGAACTCTGAGATCCGATTTATTATGAATAATTATAAATGGAGTATCATTCAATTTGAATTTACTTACGAGGTTGTCTTCAGATTCTCCCCAAAGGTTATCAGTTACTAAAAGAAGAGCGAGGTCAATTATATCAAGAGTCCTGAGGGTTCTTTCGACTCTTTTTGTTCCAAGTTCACCGGAATCGTCTATCCCGGCAGTATCTACGAGTATGACAGGTCCGAAGCCGGTGATCTCGAATGACTTCCTGACAGGGTCGGTTGTTGTTCCTGCCTGCCCGGAGACAATAGCAATATCCTGCCCGGCAAGNNACTCTTTTCCTTTTGACATCTGAAAAGATTATTTAGCACAAAATTAACAATTATCGCTGTTTAAAGTTCATCGAGTGAAAACCCGAGCTTAAGCAGGTTACCCGGCTGAAGGATAGTTTTCAGCTTTTCATCATCGATGACTTTCAGAATACGATTGGCTTCGAAGATATCGATCTTCTTTTTCTTCATCAGCGTTGCTACCTCGGCAGCTTTGTGGTAACCTATATATGGGCTCAGCGCAGTTGATAATGAAGGACTGAAAATAAGTGCGTTATACCCGGTTGTTTCATTTACAACCAGTCCGGAAAAGAGATTGGCAAGCAAAGTTGAGTTGCAGGAAATGAGCAGGTTGAGGCTTTCAATAACTGAGCAGCCAATCACCGGCAGGTAAGCATTTAGTTCAAAAGAGCCCTGTCCGCACAGCGAGCTTATCAGGTTATCATTTGAGTAGACCTTATGTGCG
>PMIG01000086.1 GCA_003157055.1 Bacteroidales bacterium
GAATCATTTTATGGAGATCGCAAAAATGAGAGCCGCCAGAATTCTGTGGTCGAAGATTGTCAGGGGATTTAATCCAAAGAACCCTAAATCACTGGCCCTGAGGACACATTGTCAGACCTCAGGATGGAGCCTTACCGAGCAGGATCCTTACAATAACGTTGGAAGAACATGTATTGAAGCGATGGCTGCCGCTCTCGGTCATACCCAGAGCCTGCATACCAATGCGCTGGATGAAGCGCTTGCCCTGCCAACTGATTTTTCAGCCAATATTGCAAGGAACACTCAGAAATATCTGCAGGAGGAGACAGATATCTGCAAATCTATAGATCCCTGGGCCGGATCTTATTATGTTGAGTCGCTCACCAATGAAATTGCACATAAGGCATGGAATCTTATAATGGAGATCGAAAGCCTCGGGGGAATGGCAAAAGCCATTGAGCTTGGTGTTCCGAAGATGAGGATTGAAGAGGCAGCAGCAAGAACCCAGGCAAAGATAGATTCTGGTGTTCAGACGATTATAGGAACTAACAAATACAGGCCTGAAAGCGAAGAGCCTCTTGAGACCCTCGAAGTCGACAATACAGCTGTCAGGGATTCACAGGTGAAGAGGCTTGAGACACTTCGCAAAAACCGGAATGAATCAGAGTGCCAGGCTGCTCTTGATGCCTTAACCGAATGCGTTAAATCGGGCAGGGGCAACCTGATGGAACTGGCTATTGAGGCTGCTGCAAAACGGGCCAGCCTTGGAGAAATTTCTTATGCATGTGAAAAAATAGTAGGGAGGTACAAAGCAGTGGTACATACAATATCTGGTGTCTATTCCTCAGAGTATAAGTCTGATAAGGATTACGAAGAAGCAAAAGCCCTGGTTGCCAGGTTTGCTGAAAAAGAGGGGCGTCAGCCCAGGATTATGATCGCCAAGATGGGCCAGGATGGTCATGACAGGGGCGCCAAGGTAGTTTCGACAGGTTATGCCGACATCGGGTTCGATGTGGATATAGGACCCCTATTCCAAACGCCTGCTGAGGCTGCCAGGCAGGCAGTTGAAAATGATGTCCATGTGCTTGGAGTTTCCAGCCTTGCTGCAGGACACAAGACGCTTGTTCCACAGGTCATTTCGGAGCTTAAAAGACTTGGCAGGGAAGATATCCTTGTGATTGCAGGCGGTGTTATTCCTCCTCAGGATTATCAGTTTCTCTATGATGCCGGTGTAGCTGCTATTTTCGGACCGGGAACCTCAATAGCCAAAGCAGCCAGGCAGATCCTTGGAATAATGCTGCATTCATTTGAACAAGAATGAGTTAGATTGATATAAGATGAAAAAGATCCTGTTTATTATTATCCCGGTTTTCTTTCTGATTTACGGATGTAAATCAAAAATGCCGCTGGCTGAAACCAAACCTGCAATGGTGCAGCAACCGGTAGCAGAATCGCAATATCTGAAATTCACAGATCAGACAACATGGATTCTTGGATATTTCAAGCGCGAACAGCTATACCGTTCACCGCACTGTGAATGGTATCTGACGGGTTATGATAGTTATAATCCTGATAGTTTGGCTGTTAAAAAATTAACAGTACTCGGTTCTGATAAAATTACGATCAAGGTAGTTATGGGAACATGGTGCCCCGATAGCAGGAGAGAAGTGCCAAGGTTTCTTCATNNGTTGGTGAATATGAAGGTCTTGGAATACAGAGAGTCCCCACCTTCATCTTCTATAAAAATAATATTGAAGCCGGACGCATCATTGAAAATCCTGCAACGTCTTTAGAGCAGGATATTGTAAATATTCTGACAAGGAATGATAAATAACAAATAGATTTAATGCCATGGAAGAAGTAAAAAATAACTCTGGACAAAACCTGGGAATAGCTGCCCTGATTACAGCTATATTAACCTTTGTGCTTGCAGTTATTCCCTGTGTGGGCCTGATTGCCATTATTCCGGGGATTGTTGCAATTGTTCTTGCATCCGTCGGACTCTCGCAGGCTAACAGGAATGATTCGCCTCACGGCGTGGCTATCGCCGGACTGATAATCGGGATCATTGCTATAATGATTTCATTTTCTCAGATCTTTGTTGCACGAAAGATCGCACATCATGCAGATAAATGGCCTAAACAAATGGAGAATATCATGAATGGTGTCCAGGAAGATGTTGAAAAAGGCATTAAGGATGCCAATATCTCGATTAAGGTTGAAAGCAATGGGGATACAATCAGAATTGTCACCACCCCTGATAAACGGAATAAGGAACAGACTTTGGAGGACCTTGAAAAAGGAAACAGTTCTGCCAATGACACTGTTAAAGTCAAGAAATAGCATCGGTTGGACAAAGCTCAGAAATGAGCCTTACCTGAAAATTAATATTGTCTTTGCCGGAGTAATAATGCTTATTATGGCATACTCCGGCATTTTTCCACCAGAAAAGGATAATTACCCTGTAGTTTGCATTCATGAAAAAATTACAGGTGAGCCTTGTGTTTCATGCGGGCTTTCACACAGTTTTTCTTTGATTCTGAGAGGGAGAATTGATGAAGCTTACCAGTGGAACAGGTATGGAATGAGGGTTTTTCTTTTCTTTGCCGGGCAGTTTATTCTGAGGATCATTTTTTCTCTGTTTTATTCAAGATACATATCAACACGTAAACAACTGATCATGTTTGATATAGTTGGATCATCTGTTCTCTTCCTGGTTACTTTCATGCCATTTCTGATCTATATTTTCAAATTTTCCTGACAGACCCCCCCGAAGGTTAGATTTAACCATAAAGGATAGAAAGGACTTTTCAGACAATCCTGGCAATAATATCATATAATAGCTGACTCTCAAATCCTTTAGACAATCCGTATCTGAGGAGCTTTCCTTTAAGATCATATTGGTTTTTGGCCTTGACACTCCGGCGATGTGAGACAATTAATTCATTAAGAATTCTCCTGTACAATTCATCGTCAATACATTCCAGAGCACTACTGACGATGCCAGCAGGTACCTTTTTCATTTTCAGGTGAGCGGCTATTTTTACCTTTCCCCATTTATTATAATTGAATTTATCTTTTACAAATGCTTCTGCGTAGCGCCTTTCATTCAGGAAGTTCTCTTTTATAAGGATCATGATAACCCTGCCGGCATCATCTTCTGATACTCCCCACGATTCAAGCTTTAACCGGATATCTTCCGGGCAATATTCACGGCGCGAACAAAGAGCCATTGTTTTCGATAGAGATGCCTTATACAGATCTTCCTCAGCCATTTTTAATTCCTGTTACAAACCGTTGTTTCCCGTTAATGTCATTTATTACTCTGATCTCTGAATATCCGTTCGCAGCAACCAGATTGAACATTTCCTTTCCAAGAGCTTCATTTATTTCAAAATAGATCTTTCCCTTAAGTGCAAGAATACTGCTGGCAATATGAAGGATAGCAATATAGAATTTCAGAGGATCGGAATCCGGAACAAAAAGCGCCGGATGAGGTTCAAAGCCAATGACATTTTTCCCCATCAGGCTCATTTCCGACTCACGAACATAGGGAGGATTGCTCACAATGATATCAACCGGTGGCAAGATACTGGTCTGGAAGTCAAATATATCTGACCTGATAAATTCAACTGATGAGTTGTTCAGAGTCGCGTTTTTCCTGGCTGTTTCCAACGCGGGTTCTGAAATATCAGTCCCCTTGGCTGTACTGCCTGGCATGTTAACTGCAAGGGCAATTGCAATAGCGCCGGAGCCCGTGCCGATATCGAGCAGTGAACCGGTGAATCCCCTGTTTTCCCTGATTATAAGGTTAACCAGTTCCTCGGTTTCCGGTCTTGGTATAAGTGTGGAACTGTTGACTTTAATGATGCAGTTATAGAAGCTTGTCTCGCCGATAATATACTGAATAGGTTTCCCGGTTTTAAGCTCTTTGCAGATATTTATAATTTCAGCAGCCTGCTTCCCTGAAACAGGGCTTTCAGGAAATGCAAACATCTGCAACTTTGTATATCTTAATTTAGTCTTAATGATATTGGCAAAGGCAATTATTTCAGCTTCAGGATAAAGTCCGGATAGTTGCTCTTTGAGGTACAGCTTAATATCTTTTATTGTTTGTAACTTGACACCCATTCTTCAAAATTAGCGATTTCATCAGAATGCAGGCGGAAGACGACATAAAATTCATGAGAAGATGCCTCGATTTGGCTCTCTTGGCTGAAGGATTGACCTATCCCAATCCGATGGTAGGATCAGTAATTTTACACAATGGACTGATAATCGGTGAAGGTTACCATCTCAAAGCTGGCGCTCTCCATGCAGAAGAGAATGCGATCTTATCGGTAAAAGACAAAAATCTTCTGAGAGATTCCATTTTATATGTAAATCTAGAACCGTGCTCACATTTCGGAAGGCGGCCACCATGCACCGACCTTATTATTTCGACTGGGATAAGGAAGGTAGTCATAGGTACAAAAGATACCAGCGAAAAAGTATCAGGCAAGGGAATAGAAAAGCTGGAGAGTGCAGGATGCGAGGTAGTTGCTGGTATTCTGGAGAAAGAGTGCCGTTATCTGAACAGGAGGTTTTTCACCTTCCATGAAAAGAAAAGGCCTTATATTATTCTGAAATGGGCTCAGACCAGCAATGGATTTATTGATATTAAAAGAGATAAAAGATCTGAACGGAAGCCGACCTGGATAATCGGAAAGGCAGAAAGAGTCCTGGTCCATAAATGGAGGGCTTCTGAACAATCGATTCTTGCTGGTGCAGGGACAATACGTTCAGATAATCCGGACCTTACAGTGAGAGACTGGACCGGGAAAAATCCCTTGAGACTTGTCCTCTCCGGTTCAGGCGACATTGGAGTTGATCAGCCTCTCTTCGCAACAATTGGCACAAATATTGTGTTTACACATAACGCATCTGCCCGGATCCCTGATTCTGAAATTGTAAAATTGGATAAAGGCAGGGATTCTTTAAAGCAAGTCATTGAATATCTGTATAATAAAGACATTCAGTCGGTTATTGTGGAAGGGGGGGCGCAGGTTTTGGGTAATTTTATCTCAACCGGATTGTGGGATGAGGCAAGGATTTTTTACGGGAATAAGGATTTTATGCAAGGCATTAAGGCACCTGTTATAAAAGGAAAAGTTTATTCAGCATCGAAATTCAGCTCCAGTACTCTTAAGGTAATATTAAAGGAATAAGGCAAGGGTAGTTAAACGGTTGATAATTTGAATTAATATATATAATTTTGATAGTTGATAGTTTTTCAATTTTAGAATTAAAATTATGAAGAAGCGAGTATTATTTCTGGTATTATCGATGGCTCTCCTGAGCATAAGCGCTTACGGACAGAACGGCAAGAAATTTTACAAAGCCGGGAATGAATTTGTTGAAAATTTAAAATATGAGGATGCCATAGTGCAATTCACCAACGCCATTGGGGTTGAACCATCAAATGCCAACTATTATTATGCAAGAGGCAACGTCTATGTAGCACTTCTCAAAAACAATGAAGCTAAATCAGATTTTGAAAAAGCCATTGTTTTTGAACCGAAGAATGTCGATGCACTTGTCAGCCTTGGAGCAGTATGCAACAAGATGGGTGACTATACCAGTGCGCTTGGTTTCCTGAACCGCGCATCCCATATTGATAAGCGAAATTCCACGGTCTATCCGGAAAAAGTACTGACACTTATCGGGCTTGAGAAATATGATCAGGCCCTCAGGGCATCTGATACTGCCCTGATAATTAAAGACACTCCTATGAATTATTATTGGAGGGGTATTGTTTATACGAAACTGAATAATGACGTTTTAGCAAGGAAAGAGATTGAAAAATCCATTTCTAAGGATAAAAAGCTGCCTGAACCGAGGCTTGAACTTGCGGAGCTTCTTCTGAAGGCAAACGATGCGCAGGGAGCTCTTGACCAGTGCAACGAGATACTTAAGAACGACGACAGAAACACTGCCGCATATTTAATGAGAAGTAAAGTCTATAAGAAGAATCTCGATTACCCGAGTGCAATCAATGACATCTCCAAGAATATTCTCATCGAACCGAATAATCCTGATTTTTATTTTTCAAGGGGCCAGTGTTACCAGGAATTTAACCAGCATACCAATGCAATAAATGATTTTACAAAATATATTTCCCTGAGTCCCAATAATCCGGATGCTTACTTTGCCAGGGCCAAATCATATGAGGATATCATGAGTTATGACAAGGCTATGGAGGATTATAAAAAAATAACTTCTCTGTCGGAGTTTGATCCCAGGGCGCATAAAATGCTGAAGGATGCCCAGGACAGACTGTATGAACTTAACAGGGAATCAGATCCTCCGGTTGTTACTATTTTGAATCCGGAACCTGTGAACGATTCAATAAGAATGAAGGGTGACAGCAAAACTCTGCTGATGACAGGAAAAATAAAGGATGCCAGCAAGATTAAATCGTTTACTATAAATAAGGAACCGGTTCAGATTGCTGAAAAGAAAGGCGAGTATGACTTCCTGTCCAATGTCAATGTCGATGGCATTAACGAGGTTGTGCTGGTTGCTACCGATGATTATGACAACCAGAAAACATTGTCATTTCCGCTTATCCGAACCGAAACCAATCCGCCGAAAATAATGATCGTCGCTCCTTATGCATCAGATGACGGCCAGGTTTATATTGATAAAAACTCCGATCTGCTTAGCATACAGGGGAAAATTGCTGATGAAAGCAAGATCAAATCTATCTTTATCGATGGGGTTTCGGGCAGTTATTCGGCAAATGAATTAAACCCCGTTTTTACCGCAAATATTAATATTCTCAATAAGGACAAGATCGTTGTTGAGGCAGAAGATATCTATGGCAACCGCCAGACAACTGAATTCCGTCTTAACAGGGAGGGCGCGGAATTAGCTGCAACCAACCCTATGGGAAAAACATGGGTGGTATTTATTGAGAATTCAGCTTATACTTCATTTGCTTCTCTCGACGGGCCGGTTAAGGATATTAATCTGATGATCAGGGCATTTGGTAATTACTCGATCCAGAACATCATTCATATGAAGGATATGACCAAGGCGCAAATGGAAAAATTCTTCTCCATAGACCTCAGGGACCAGATCAAGGCAAACCAGGTTAAGTCGCTTCTTATTTGGTACGCCGGCCATGGAAAATTTATAAACGATGTAGGTTACTGGATTCCGGTTGACGCTAAGCGCGACGATGAATTTACTTATTTCAACCTGAATACTCTCAGGGCCGCAATGGAGACTTACCTGAATTACCTTACCCATACACTTGTTGTTACAGACGCTTGCGAATCGGGTCCAAGCTTTTACCAGGCAATGAGATCGGACCTGAAAAAAAGAAGCTGTGACGACTGGCAGGCAACCCAGTTCAAATCATCTCAGGTATTTTCTTCAGCAGGCTATGAGCTTGCTGTAGACGATTCCCAGTTTACCAGGACCTTTGCGACGGCATTGTCAAATAATCCGAATGCCTGCATACCTATTGAAGAAATTGTAGCCAAGGTTTCTTCGGCTGTAGGCAGCAGCAACCAGCAAAAGCCCAAATTCGGTAAGATCACCGGTCTGAAGGATGAAGATGGCACCTTCTTCTTTATAGCAAGATAAATATGGTGAAACGAGCATGATCGTTAAAATAAATCTGGGTGAAGATCTCTCATGCGGGTTCAATCCGGTCTTGACAAAACTATAATCGGATGAGAATAAAAATCTGGTCTGGAAATAATAAGGTCATCAGGAATATTATCCTGGTGACCTTATTTTTTATGCTTGCCTCAGGTAATCTTGATGCACAGACATACTTTTTTGAAAAATACGGTGTCGAGCAGGGATTAAGCTCATCGAAGGTATATTCAGTGATCCAGGACAGGAATGACTGGATATGGCTCGGGACCGAAAGTGGAGTTTCGAGATTTGACGGACTGAAGTTCGAGAACTTTTCTGCCCGCAACGGGATGGCAAGCGGAGGAGTTTACAGCCTTACCGAAGACTCGCTGGGAAGAATCTGGTTCGGGCATCTGAATGGGGGAATCACAGTTTATGACGGCGGTAAGTTCTATAAGCTCAGGTTCGATTCTCTGGCCATAAGCGGTGATGTTACAAGCATAAGGCAGAAGGATGGTAAAATCTGGATTGCTACAATGAGCTCCGGTGCAATACTTACAGATTTTCCTGCACATGGCGATACAATTCTTACTGGTAAACAATACAGCGGGAAGGATGGATTAAGCGACCTGGTTTCAAATATATGCATTGATAACAATAAAGACCTGTATTGCATTACTCCTCCGGCAGGTATCAAAAAATTCAACCGGGTAAAAAATGTTTTTGAGACCTATCTTCCGGAAGGTCTGACAAAATATTTCAATGTAATCGCCATGTACCAGGACAAAAAAGGGAATTACTGGTATGGCACTTATAACGGAGGCCTTTATAAATATGATGTCGATTCCGGGAAAATGAGAATTTATGATGTACGCGACGGCCTCTCTAAAAATATGATCTCATATATAACTGAAGACTTCAAGGGGAATATCTGGGTAGGGACGTTTGGTGGTGGAATTACTGTTTTCAGCGGCGAAAAACTTACGATCTACGATAAATCGAATGGGCTTGATGCAACTTCAATCCATTGCATTATAGAGGATAATGAGAAGAATATGATCATTGCAGATCATTTTACAGGTATAAGCATTTTTAAGGGGAATCATTTTGTAACATGGTCCGATGATAAGTTTCTTCCCGATAAAAGCGATAAAAGCGTTTTTGCCGTTGATGAGGATGAACTTGGAAGATACTGGTTCGGTACAAATACAGGGATAACAGTTTATGATCCTCAGGCTAAAGCTGATAAACAGATACAATTCCTGAATCCGACGGGAGGGAAGGTCAGATTTATTAAATCGGATAAGAAAGGAACTGTCTGGGTGGGTACGTATGGCTATGGACTATTCAGGTATGATATTAAAACAAGTAAGTTTATTTACGACACAAAGATTAACGGATTTCTGCATCCCAATGGCATTATTACTGCGATGCTAATTGATAAGAAGGAAAGACTCTGGATTGGCAACCAGGACAGGTTGGCGATGTTTGACGCAACTAGCGGTGAAGTTAAATATTTTACACAGGAGAACGGCTTGGCCGGATCTGCGATCACTGAATTATTCTGCGACATCGAGAACAATATCTGGATCGGATCAGAGCAAAAGGTCGGGTTGACAAAATTCGATTTCTCTACAGGAAAGTTCAAGATCCTGAAAATAGGAGAAGGATACATACCTGAAACCATATCTCAGACCCCCGACAAAGATATATGGGTTGGGACTACAAGCGGACTGCTGGGCCTGAGAAACGATTCAGTTGTGACTGTACTTAATGAAGTTAACGGCTTACTATCCGACAATGTTAAGCTTCTTCAGCCCCAGGGAGACAAGTTTCTTTATATCGGAACAAACTATGGGCTTAACAGGTATAACCTTTCAGACAGTACCATCGCTTCGTTCACAAAGAGAAATGGATTCCCGGGAATAGAAACGCGTCAGAATGCAGTCATAACTGACACCAAGGGATATATCTGGTTTGGGACATCAAATGGCGTTACACGCCTCAATCCGAAGATTATGCCACCGGTTGATACAAAGCCGGTTGTTCATATTAGCGGAATGGAGGTAAATTACAGCCCAAGGGTAATGAAACGGGACATGAAACTTAATTATAAGGAGAAGGCCATATTATTTAATTATTACAGCGTTTCTCTTATAGACCCTGATGCAGTTAAATTCAAAGTTATGCTTAAGGGATTTGATAGCGACTGGAAACGTCCGGCTACAGAGACGATGAAAGATTATTCGCTCCTTCCCGGCCGCTATACTTTCCGCGTAAAGGCTTCTAACAGCTACGGCTACTGGAACCAGACGCCTGTTGAATATTCATTTGTCATCCGGCCTCCTTTCTATAAGACACCCTGGTTTATTTCTTTATGCCTGGTGCTGGTGGTAATTGCTATAATGTTGTACATTAAAATCAGGGAACAGAAACTAATCAATGAGAAGAAGATCCTTGAAGCAAAAGTTGAAGAGAGAACAGCCGAGGTTGTGCAGAAAAGTATGGAAATCGAAGAAAAAAACCGGGACATTACTGCAAGTATCAGGTATGCAGAGCGGATTCAACGTGCCATGCTTCCAAGGGAAGATACCTTCCATGAAACTTTTATCCTATACATGCCGAAAGATATTGTCAGCGGAGATTTTTACTGGATGTACGATAACGGTGATATTCAGTTTATGGCTGCATGCGACTGCACTGGTCATGGTGTGCCGGGCGCCTTCATGTCTATCATAGGTCATAACTCTCTCCATAAAGTTGTAAGAGAGTATGGAATTACAAAGCCCGGGGCAATTCTCGACCAGTTGAATGTTGAGGTTGTCACGTCTCTGATGCAGAGAAAAGAGGAGACGATCAATGATGGAATGGATCTGACTTTAATAGCCTTTAATAAGAAGAAATTCACATTGGAGTTTGCCGGAGCATATAATCCGTTATATGTTGTAAGGAAAGGAGAACTCTTTACTTATAAGGGCGATAGGTTCCCCATTGGCATGTCATCGCTGCAGGCGAAGAAGAATTTCCAGACCCAGGAGGTCGATATTCAGCCCGGCGATATGATATATATGAGCTCTGACGGGTATGCCGACCAGTTTGGATATGCTGATGCGAAGAAATATAAATCAGGGAATGTGAAAAAGCTGCTGGTTACTTTGTGGAACCTGCCGGTCAATGATCAGCGCGACAGGCTGAAGAAGGAGATACTTGACTGGAAAGGAGACCTGCAACAGGTCGACGATATCATGTTCCTGGGAACAAGAATCCCTGAACGTTAGATTTTTGCTATTTTACGCCACTCCTCATTGCCTCTCCCTTTCTTATTAAGAGAAGCAATTACCTCTTCCGGGGTGTTGACCACTTCCCATATACCCCTATGCTCAAACCGCATGAAATTGGTGGAGATCATATGGTCAATAAAACCAAGAAGAGAATTGTAATAACCAAGTGTATTAAGAATTATTATCGGACCGTCAAACAGGCTGAGCTGCTTCAGTGTAATTGCCTCGGTGAGCTCTTCAAGCGTACCGACTCCTCCGGGAAGGGCGATAATAGCATCGGAAAGCGCGAACATTTTGTTTTTCCTTTTGCTCATGTCGGATGTAATTATCATATTGGTGAGACCATTGTGTCCCCATCCTTCCTTTTTCATAAATGCCGGGATTACTCCGGTTATCTTACCCCCATTTTTAAGGACAGCATCTGCAAGCGTTCCCATGAGGCCAATCCCACCACCTCCAAAGACGACTTCAATACCTGATCCTGCGAGCAATATTCCTAATTCGGATGCTGCAGTGCGGTAATCCTCAGCAATACGACTGCTGGAAGCTGCAAAAACACATACTCTCATTTCGACAATTAAAAAAGGCCGTAGCAGTCACCTACACGGCCGTTATATAACAATTCAGTGTTTATAGAAGTGCATTGAGCTTATTTACAAAATTTGATTTTGGAACGGCCCCGATCTGCTTATCAGCGACTTTTCCATCCTTAAAAAAGAGTATGGTCGGAATATTCCTGATGCCAAACTTTGCAGAAACCTGAGGACTGTTATCGACATCGCATTTTGCGACTACAGCCCTGCCTGAATACTCTGTCGAAATATCTTCAATTATCGGGGCAATCATCCTGCACGGTCCGCACCATTCAGCCCAGAAATCAACGATGACAGGTTTGTCAGATTTGATCACCACTTCATCGAAGTTACCGTCGTTCACTTCTAATGCCATATGATTAACTTTTAAAGATTTATCTAAAATTATTGTCAATAAAGATAGCTAATTTACTTTATATTCGATTCCGGGACGATCGTCGAGCCAGGAAATTAATTCGTTGTTGAGCCTTACCCGTAATGTTCGTGAAAACATCGGCAGCGATAGCTTATCATCAGGATCTGTAAATAAGAACTTCAATTCTGTTTCTCCCTTGTTTTCCCGGATAAGCTCTTTAAGCTCGCTTATCATCTCATTGTTTATATTTTCGGGATTGATTCTTATGGTAACACTTTTTATAAGTTCATCTTTTACGCTCGAAAGGAGATTGATTTTTTTTATGATGAACTCGATTTCATCTTCCCTGTATTTCTTTTTCTGGACTTTCCCTTTAATTAAAAGATAATAACCGGTAGTAATGAATTTACTGTTGTCAATATAATCTTTGTCGAACATTATTAACCTGAATGAATCGGAATAATCCTGCAATGTAAATGAGCAGTATGGTTTCCCGTTTTTTCCTATCCCGTTTTTCGTGTCAGTTATCATTCCGGCAACAACAACTTCCCTGTCGAGATAATCGCGGAGGTTTTGAAGATCGGCAAGAGTTGCAGTCGTAAATGTTGATATTTCAAGCCTGAAGTCATCAAGAGGATGTGAAGAAAGGTAAATTCCTATAACCTCTTTCTCG
>PMIG01000100.1:0-4013 GCA_003157055.1 Bacteroidales bacterium
TGATAATGTTATTCCTCATGAAAAACGACCAGGTGACAGACTCCTTACAAAATATTTCACTTCAAGCATTGATGGCGCTATTGTCATGTCCGGAAGTGTTCTTAAGGATTTGAAAACTTTCCGGGTGAATATTCCAGTGGTATTTAATCCTCATCCTCTTTATGATAATTATGGCGAGAAGGTATCCCGCGAGGAAGCTCTTGCAAAACTAAATCTGGATGCCGGATTTTCATATTTGCTCTTCTTCGGGTTTATAAGGGCATATAAGGGACTTGACCTGCTCCTTGAAGCCTTTGCCGATAGGCGTTTGCGAAACAGGAAGCTAAAGCTTATTGTAGCTGGTGAATTCTATGATAGCGATATGCCATACTTCGATATTATCAGGAATAATAATCTGGAAGATGAGGTTCTGATCCTTGACAGATATATCAGGGAAGATGAAGTTGCTTTACTATTTTGCGCAGCCAACCTGGTGGTTCAGCCATACCGCAGCGCCACGCAAAGCGGTGTTACGCAGATCGCTTACCATTTCGAAAAGCCGATGCTCGTGACCGACGTTGGCGGACTTGGCGAAATTGTCCCGGATGGCAAATGCGGATATGTTGTAAAACCCGAACCGGTTTCAATTGCAAATGCTATAAATGATTACTTTAGCAACAACAGACAGGCGGAGTANNATGATCTACAGAAGCAAAGCACCTCTCCGTCTTGGCCTTGCAGGCGGCGGTACCGATGTATCACCATATTCTGATATTTATGGCGGGGCAGTGTTAAATGCAACTATCGATCAGTATGCCTACTGCACCATCGAAGAGACATCGTCGGGAATGATTGAAATAAATGCTGTCGATCTTGAGATCAAAAAAAAATATCCATCTTCTTCGGACCTTCCAATTGATGGTCATCTTGATCTTCATAAAGGCGTTTACAACAGGATAATAAAGGATTTTGCAATATCAAAACCTTTGTCGTTCAGAATGACAACATGGTGTGATGTCCCGCCCGGAAGCGGACTTGGAACTTCATCGACAATGGTGGTGGCTATACTGAAAGCATTTACTGAATGGCTCAACCTCCCTTTAGGCGATTATGACATGGCCCACCTTGCGTACCAGGTCGAAAGAGTCGATCTTGGCCTCAGCGGCGGAAAGCAGGACCAGTATGCAGCTACCTTTGGCGGATTCAATTTTATTGAGTTCTACAAGGATGACAGGGTGATCGTCAATCCTCTTCGTATGAAAAGATGGATAGTCGATGAGCTTGAAGTTTCTCTCGTGCTTTTCTATACGGGAGCATCCAGATCATCAGATAAGATAATCCGTGAACAGCAGAAGAATACCAGATCAGGTAAAAAAGCTCCTGTGGATGCAACTCACATAATAAAGAAGAATTCCTATATTATGAAAGATTATTTGCTGAGAGGTGATATTATTAAATTTGCGAAATCCCTGGGGAAGGAGTGGGAGAATAAAAAGAAGATGGCTGAATCCATTACCAATGATAATATTGAAAAAATATATAAAGCTGCCATTAAATCAGGAGCTTACGGAGGTAAGGTATCAGGAGCCGGAGGAGGCGGATTCATGTTTTTCACAATTGACCCTGCAAAAAGGCTTAATCTTATCCGGACCCTCGAAAAGTTCAATGGGAAAGTCCTGAACTTTCATTTCAGCGAAAACGGGTGTCATAGCTGGAAAATTAATGAAAAATAAATTCGATATGCAGAACATTATAAAGGATCAAATAAAGCAATCACTCATTATAAAGCAGAAGCTTCTTGAATCAGTTCCTGTCCTTGATGCTATTGAAAAATCTTCCCTTGCTATTATCGCTGCGTACCTGAATAAGAAGAAATTGCTTCTTGCAGGAAATGGGGGAAGCGCTGCCGATGCGCAGCATATTGCTGCCGAGCTTGTCAACCGTTTCAGTTTTGACCGTCCCGGACTTAATGCTATAGCGCTGACAACAGATACTTCCATTATTACGTCTGTAGGAAATGATTCCGGTTTCGAACAGGTGTTCGCCAGGCAGGTAAATGCGCTTGGCTGCGAAGGAGATATTTTTATCGCTCTGTCAACTTCGGGCAACTCGGAGAATCTGATTGAAGCTTTAAAAATATGCAAGGCAAATAATATCTTAACCATTGGCCTTACCGGTGAGACCGGAGGGAAAATGGCTGATATATGCGACATCTGCATCAGGGTGCCTTCCATCGATACTCCACGCATTCAGGAAGTTCATATCCTGATAGGACACATTATGTGTTCAATTGTTGAGGAAGAGCTGTTCGGGAGTTACAAATCGGCAAAATGATAGAAGCTGTTATTCTGGCAGGAGGAATGGGAACGCGTCTGCACGAAGTTGTTCCTGATCTCCCCAAGCCGATGGCTCCTGTCAATGGAAAACCATTTCTCTGGTACCTTCTAAAATGGCTTACAGAATATCCTGTCAGTAAGATTATCCTTTCAACAGGATATAAGCATGAAAGTATAANNATTTTGGAAATTCATTTGAGGGCATCCCTGTCAAATATACAATAGAAAAAGAGCCTCTTGGAACCGGCGGCGGACTCGTGTTTGCCGCAGGGAAAGCCAGCGGGTCTGATTTCATTGTAATTAACGGTGATACCTATTTCCCGATAGACCTCAATAGGCTCTGCTCATTTCATACCGGGCATAGTGCTTTTATTACCGTTGCACTGAAGAAGATGAAGGATTTCTCAAGGTATGGCACTATAGAATACACTGATGGCAAGATCCTTCAGTTCCATGAGAAAAAGTTCTGCCATGATGGTTTCATAAACGGAGGTATCTATGTGATGAACAGGAATATGCTTATGTCGCGGCATCTCCCGGAAATCTTCTCGCTCGAAAAGGATGTACTTGAAAAGAGCTCAGGAACCAGCGATTTATTCGGTATGGCATTCAACGAGCCATTTCTCGACATCGGAATACCTGAAGAATACCGGAGAGCAGGCTCAATTTTAGGCAAGGCGAAAAAGAAGCGGAAATGAATAAGGCACTGTTCATCGACCGCGACGGGGTAATTAATATCGACAAAGTCCATGTCTTCCGGAAGGAAGATTTCGAATTCACTCCGGGTATCTTCGATTTATGCAAAAAATACCAGGATACAGGTTATCTTATCATTGTAATAACCAACCAGGCTGGAATTGCAAAGGGGATTTATACTGAGGATAACTTTCTGAAGCTTACAGACTGGATGACCGGTGAGTTTAAGAAAAAAGGGATAATAATCTCGAAAGTCTTTTTCTGTCCTCATCATCCGGATATCACGGGACCGTGCGAGTGCCGGAAGCCGCAACCGGGAATGATACTGAAAGCCAGGGAAGAATTCGATCTTGATCTTTCACAATCCGTTCTTATAGGCGATAAGGAGACAGACCTGCAGGCAGGAAGAAAAGCAGGAATCCCTGAGAATAATCTACATTTGTTTTGTGATTAATATTAGCATTCGCCTTTGTGTCCCTTAGTGATATCCTTAGTGCTCTTTGTGGTTAAATTATTTAACCACGAAGGACACGAAGGGTAAATTTATTAATGGAAAAAGGATTTGCAAACGAGGCCGGTCACAAATTTACTTTATCTCTAATCAGGTAGCTGTTCCTTTCAGCCGAGTTACGGTTAACCAGTTCTCCCAGGAAGCCTGTAAGGAAAAAGAAAGAGCCGATTACCATTACAGTCAGAGCGATATAGAAATAGGGACCTTCGGTGACAAGCGGAGCCCTCAGATTATTATGGACAAAGACAAGTTTCCTGATTCCGAGGTAGCCTGCCATCACAAATCCGATCAGGAACATCAGGGTCCCGAATGATCCGAAGAGATGCATGGGATTCTTTCCAAAACGAGTTATAAACCTGATAGTAAGCAGGTCGAGGTATCCTTTCATGAATCTGTCGAGTCCATATTTTGTTACTCCGTATTTTCTCGAGCGGTGTTCAACGACTTTCTCCCCGATTTTTCTGAATCCGGCTTCTTTTGCCAGCATGGGT
>PMIG01000100.1:4040-4497 GCA_003157055.1 Bacteroidales bacterium
AGGTCAAATCCTTCTTCCCTGATCATTCTTACCAGTTCGGGAATTTCATCAGGGCTGTCCTGCAGGTCAGAATCCATGGTAATTACAACATCACCTGAAGATTCGGCAAAGCCTGTTTGCAAAGCGGCTGCCTTCCCGTAATTTCTTCTGAATCTTATTCCTCTGACAGAAAGAGACCTTTCAGCAATCTCCATGATCTTACTCCACGAAGAATCTGAACTTCCGTCATCGACAAAAATTATTTCATAAGTAAGGGATGCTCCTATGCAAACTTTTCCGATCCAGTCGGAAAGTTCACGAAGAGACGCCTCCTCATTATAAACGGGAATTACAACTGAAAGGTCCATGAGGGAATTATGAATATTTCTAAACAGTTGGAGTATCTGCAAGAGGATTTCCTTCCTTCCTTACAAATGCAGCAACTATAAGCGATATGATCAGTCCCCAGAACATATTG
>PMIG01000100.1:4533-4697 GCA_003157055.1 Bacteroidales bacterium
CCAAGAGCCTCACCGTATGTCATCATCCCATTCTTATAATTATCACGGTACGATTTTACAAGGAAAAACAGGACGGCGATCTGAACAAGTAAAAAGACATAGGTCTGGGCTTTATTAAATGACAAGTTAAGAAAATAGACCACAAGAGAATAAACTACACCTAC
>PMIG01000309.1:0-2072 GCA_003157055.1 Bacteroidales bacterium
CGCGCTTGTGGATAAGGCCGTTTTAAGCCCGGTATCGCGACACTTCCTGATAAAAGCAATTGCCCCGGGCAGAGGTTTTAGTTTTCCATGGATTATCGAAAGGTATATTTCATAAGTTCTGGCTTTTGCCTTTTCGATGTCAATTTTAAGTCCGTATTTTTCAGCCACGCCGCCTATGTACCTGTTTTCACCGGTACCCACAAAAGACTTGAAATCATCAGGTATTACCGTAAGCCCGGTTTCGGCAAACATCATAATAGCGGCCTGGCAGATGAANNAGCACACCTCTTATCATCTGAACATTCTTTCAATTTCCCGAAGCCTGGGTGTGCTCAGCACCCTCTTTTTTCCTGTTATTTCAACGATAAGTGAAATTTTTGCGGCATTCTCGAGCACTTCAATCTTATCGAAAGCGCTTAAAAGTGTTGGTCCAGTCGTAAGTATTCCATGGTTTTCAAGCAGCATTACATCGGCTTCGGCAGCCTCCTGAGACACGACATCTGCAAGTTCCCGGGTACCCATCAATGCATAGGGTACAAATCGGGGAATACCGCATATAGCTCTTGCCTCGGCTGTAAGATCGGTATCTATTTTACACTTAGTCGCGGTAAATGATGTTGCAAAAACCGGGTGCGCATGTACAATTGCTGAAACGTTACTGTTCTTCTTATAGATTCCAAGATGAAGCGCAAATTCGATTGACGGTTTAAGATCGGGAGTAAGGTTTTCCCCCAGGAGATTCATAATTCCCACCTCTTTCCATTTCATACGGCCCTTGTCAGTTGCCGACGGGGTTATTATTACAATGTCATCTGAAAGCCGAAGACTGATATTCCCTCCGGATGTGGTAGTAAGTCCCTGCCTGTAAAGACGGCGCATGAAACGGGCTACTTCCTTACGTTCTTTCCTGAAATTTGATTTTTGTTTCATGAGAAAACCTGTTAAACAAGGTCGATAATCCCATTAAGTACATATTGAGGGCGATACGGGTATTTGTCTATATCCTCCCTTTTTGTTATTCCGCTTAAAACTAAGAGAGTATCAATTTCCGATTCTAATCCGCACCTTACATCGGTATCCATTCTATCGCCGATAACAATCACCTCTTCTGTTCTTAGACCAAGCATTCTGCGAGCTATACGCATCATAAGAGGATTTGGCTTCCCGACGAAGTAGGCTTTTTTACCGGTTGCAAGTTCAATAGGGGCGATCAGTGCTTTGGTTGAGGGTGCGATCCCGTTTTCCACAGGTCCGCTTACATCGGAATTGGTACCTATAAGCCGTGCTCCTTTAAGGACAAGGTTAACAGCTGTTTGTATATTTTCAAAATTATATTGGTGAGTATCTCCTACAACAACATAGTCGGGATTCACATTATTGATAGAATAGCCCACACTGTAAAGAGCGTGTATCAATCCGGCATCCCCAATGATATATACGCTTCCGTTAGGTTTCTGGCTCGAAAGGAAGCCTGCAGTTGCGAGAGCGCTGGTATAAAAATGATCCTCCTCAACATTTATGCCAAGTCTTTCCATCTTTTCATGCAACTCCTTTGGTGTCCTTTCACTTGAATTGGTGAGAAAAAGGTATTTCTTACCCGATTTTTCGAGCCAGGAAAGGAATTCGACCACTCCCGGAAGGAGCTTATTGCCATGATAAATGACACCGTCCATATCTATTATGAAGCCGGCTTTCCCCTTTATGTTGTGAACTATTTGTTCCATAATTAAATAATAATGTTCTATAAATATTTACGCAAAGGTCGCAAAGTTTTGCAAAGGGTGCAAGTCGGAGCCGGTTAAAATAATGTTACATCAGACTCCTTCTTTGTTCAATGCAATAGACTTTTCAACAGAGAAATCGTGATTCGAAATGTGTCCTTTAAGAGGCAATATTTTTTCATGAATGGCATCTACAATCCATTCTGGCTGCGGAAAGAAATACTGCTCCATTTCATGTGCGGGAATGATCCAGTTCCGCGATCCTACAACAACAGGAGGAGCATCTAGATAATCGAACGCCAGCTCGGTGATTGTCTGGGCCATCTCCTTCAGGAACGATCCTCTTGAGGA
>PMIG01000309.1:2125-4076 GCA_003157055.1 Bacteroidales bacterium
GAAAGTATTGTCAGGTCGTCGCCTTCTCTTTTAATATCAGGTTCGCCAAAGGGAATTTCATAATAGCCTTCAGGAACTCCTCCTTCATGGAACATCTCGCCGATATCATATATTCTCTGACTTTCGAAGAATATTACAGGATCAGTACCCTGCAGTGCACTGTTCATCAGGCCCTTGGCATCATATGGAGTTGCCGGGAAAACAACCTTCAAACCGGGAATATGTGCTGTCAGTGATGACCAGTCCTGTGAATGCTGGGCGCCGTATTTTGAACCCACTGAAACCCTTACTACGACTGGCATTCTTAAAATGTTTCCGCTCATGGCCTGCCATTTCGGAAGCTGGTTGAAGACTTCATCGCCCGATCTGCCGAGAAAATCGCAGTACATTATTTCGGCTATCGCCCTTCCTCCGCACATACCGTATCCGATAGCAGTGCCGACTATGGCGCCTTCCGATATTGGTGAGTTAAAAAGCCTGTGGTATGGCAGAGCTTCTGTAAGCCCTCTGTAAACGGCAAATGCACCTCCCCAGTCGCGGTTCTCCTCACCCCATGCTGCAAGAGTGGGATCCTTGTAAAAGCGGTCGATGATCGCTTCAAAAATACCGTCACGCAGCTGGTAGAGCTTTGCTTTTGAAACAGTTTTGCCTTCTTTATCCTTATAGAACCTCTCCTTGTTTTTTAACGATTTCACCCTCGGATTTTCTTCCAGAGGAATAAGAACTTCCGGAGTGCCGGGCTCCATCATTATTTCAGATCCGTTGGAAAACATCATTTTGCCAATGGCATCCGGATCGCTTTTCAGATCGAGTCTTGGCGATATCTCATCATTGATAGCCAGCTTAAGGATATGGGCCATCAGTTCTATTGTTTCCCTTCTGATATCTTCAAGCTGATCATTTGATGCTATGCCTGCGCCGGAAAGTAAATTACCGTATCCAATGATGGAATCCTCTTTTTGCCATGCCTCGATCTCTTCCTTTGAACGATATGATGATGCATCAGATGGTGAGTGCCCGCTGATCCTGTATGTAAGTGTATCAAGTAATACGGGTCCTTTCTTTTCAATAATCAGTTTTTTCTTGCGTTTGAAAGCATCTATGACTGCCAGGGGATTATAACCGTCGACGCGTTCAGAATACATTTCTTCAGGATTGACGCCTGCTCCGATACGGGCAAGAATTCCATAACCCATTGTTTCGCCCATGGTTTGTCCGCCCATTCCGTAAAGGTTATTCATGAAGTTGAAGATAAGAGGCAGACCGCCCCTGTATTCGCCATCCCAGAGAGTCTTGTACTGGTCCATGGTGGCAAAACAAATGCCTTCCCATACAGGTCCGCATCCAAGAGATGCATCGCCGATATTGCATACCACTATGCCCGGCTTCCTGTTTATTTTCTTATAAAGCGCAGCCCCGACCGAGATGTCTCCCGATCCGCCGACGATAGCATTGTTCGGATATATTCCGAACGGGGTGAAGAAGGCATGCATAGATCCTCCAAGTCCCATGTTGAAGCCGTTCTCGCGGGCGAATATCTCCGCCAGAGCGCCGTATAGCAGGAAATTAACAGCAAGGCTTTTAATATCGCCCTGGAATCCTTTTTCGACGACCTTAAGAGCTCCGCCACCAAAATGGTTTCGCATTATCCGGTAGAGGGTATCTTCATCGAGTTTATTGATGGAGGATAATCCCTTTGCAAGAATCTCTCCGTGACTTCGGTGTGATCCGAAAATATAATCTTCAACAGTGAGATTGTATGCCATACCTACGGCCGACGCCTCCTGTCCTACGGAGAGGTGGGCCGGACCAGGATGGTTATATGCTATGCCATTATAATCGTTTGTTGTCTTTATGAGGTTCAGCATGGTTTCAAATTCCCGTATCACTACCATATCATGGTAAATCCTGATAAAATCTTCATTGCTGTATATCTTTTTTTCCTCTTCAA
>PMIG01000325.1 GCA_003157055.1 Bacteroidales bacterium
TTTCTCGAAAGAAAAATCGAGACCTATACCAATAAGCCATGTCTTCTTGGCATAAGTTTCCGTATAGGACTTACCAGTTGTGGTACTCGTTAAGTTATTGGATCCTGTTGAATAGAAAGTATACTGTCCTCCGAGGTTCAGGTCGATCTTCGGTGAAATACGGTATCCGAAACCTGCGCCGATTGTATTGGTGTTGGTGCTGTATCCCAGGGAATTATTATAGTATATTGGATTAACACCTGTTATAGTTGCAAGCCATCCTGCGCTGATTCGAAGTTTTTCATTTATTCCATATTCAGCGCCAAGACCGAATTCAAGGAAGTTCTTGTTGATCATCTTGATATCTACATTTTCCTGGCCATCATAATCAACATTTTTATCGAAGTAATAATTGAATGTTCCCGATAAAGTAAGTTTCTTAACCGGTTTGTATTCAAATCCAAGGAAGAGTATAGCAGGAAGATCGGCAATAGAGGTCGAATCCTGGATATAAAGTCCACCGCCATCTTTACCGTCAATAACCTTTGTTTTTAAGTTGAGTTTCGTTTTGAACTCATATTTAATTGAGAAATTAAAGTTTTCGACAGGGGTGATATTTACGCTTATTATCGGTGTAAATCCCATGCCGGTCTGTTGTGCATCGACAGCTACGTCGCCTGTCTTTGCAGCATAAGCTGTCATACCTGCACTTTTAGCACTGAATACAGGAGCAGCACCTGCGAGATATGCCTGAGCCGTTCCAATATTTATTCCTGCAGGGCTAAGTCCGGCAGCAGTGATAATAGCCTGAATAGTTCCAATCTGAGTTGGAGTTAGTCCGTTAGTTGCACCATCAGTCAATAAAGTAGCTGCAGATACTCCACTCCCTATAATTCCGGTAAGAGCTGAAGCATATCCGGTTGCCCCTGTTGAAAGACCTGAAAGAGTTGTTGCGCCAGCGGTGAAGAAGGAACTGGCAAGTACCATATTTGTACCGTTAAAGGTAGCGCCAAATGCAGGGTAATTAGGATTGATCATTATATTCGTGATAGAGCCGCTGGCAGTATTCTTGGCTGTTACCAGCCTGCCGCCTAAAGCAACAGATAACATATCGCTTATTTTATAAGCAACGTTAGCCTGGTAGCCAAAATATACTGATGATCCCTTGAAATAAATATCTGTTGAATATTTGGTTGTGGTGATTCCCTGGGCATTAAGCAGGGGAACTACATCAGCAGCCTGTGATTCAAATATTGGAAGTCCGGTTTTATAGGTTGCTCCGCCTCCGCCACCAATAGGGTTGAAACCTGCAGAAAATGATAGATTTCCTGTGTTATAAACAACATATACACCAGGATAAACAGGAGCTTTCACATCGCCGATATAAGTTCTCGGTAATGGCCCATTTAGATACTGGTAATTGTTTGTAACAGTCTGGGTCTGGAAAATTGACTGGTTGTTCACTGAGACAAAAAAACCATTGCCAAGCTTGGTCAGACCTGCCGGGTTGAAAAACACAGCATCGATGCCCGTTGAAGCATTCCTGTTTTGTGTCCGTGTAAACATGGCGCTCTGGTTGTTATTTGTAACCAGCCCGCCGGCTAACACACTACCGGAGATCAATATCCCGGCGACAATCGTTAAAAGTTTTCTCATAGATTAATTTTTAAGTTTAAATTTCAGGATTTCTGTTTTATTTACAAATTCCCCTTTTTCATTTATAAAACTTTGGTTAATTAGATCAGTTTGATTAAAAACCGAGTCAAATGTAGAAAAATATTTCAATCCTCCAAATAAGTCTAAAATAGTATATTGATTGTAAGTAAATTGGAAAGATATTGGAATATCATTCGAAAAAGTAACTGAAATAGACCCTGGTACCTGACGCCTGTCTGCTAAATTCCTTGCATAAGGGAGAAATCTTCCATCAGTCCATAATTGATCAGCTGGTAATCTTTTCCCGCCGGATAACTCTTTACATTCCTGAATAGCCATGGCGAGACAAGTCCCGGACTGGGTTTATTGAAATGCGGTCCAAGAAGGTTCTTCAGGCTGCCGATCACTGTAACATCTATTTTATTTATACCAGGTTTTATAAGCTTAGTAACATCCGAAAGGTACGGAGGGAATGCGATTACATTTGCAGGGGTTCCATTAACCATAACTTCTGCTATAGTACCTTCCCATCTCCCAAGGCTTACCAGGTAAGATCCATTAGGATTTTCAATATTGAACTCCTTGCTGTAAGTCACTCCCCATGAATAGAATGGCATTCCCTGTTCCTTCCAGCTGCCAGTTGTTAATCTTTTAACAGGAGCTTCAATTGTCCATCCTTTATCAGCAGGTGTAACAGAAAAATCACCAAGGATATAGATGGGTTCGATCTCAGCATTGACTTTCATGGGAGAAACATTAATAGTAACTGTGTTGTCTCCCTTTTTAACAAGATTGCCAATTCTGAAAACGCCAAACTCCCTGTCGAGCCACCATTTTCCCTCTTCTGTTTTCACTTTATTCCCATTTACGGTTACTGTCCAGAGGTAAGGCCGTTCGACAACAGCTCTGAAGCCTGAGAGATCGAAATTCCCTTTTACGTCAAAATGATATGTGGCTGTAAACCCGGTATTTATGCCAAATGTATCGCGATCCATTGTTCGGGTTTTAAACTGAACGGATGTATTCCATGGATTGCCGTTTTTAAATCCGTAGTATTTGAAAACCTTATCTGCTGCGTTGTAATTATGCATGTCAGGTGTAGTTTCATTTCCCAGCGTAAGATCGCAGAATTCAAGAGTCAGAACATTAGCAGAATCATTCTTGATCTTCATTGGAGAAGCCGTTTCAACCTGACCTTGAATAGTCGGTCCGATTTTATACATTAGTAGCTCTGCTCCAGTTTCCTGGATCCATAGCAATACGCTTCCTGCTGGAGGAATTGAATAAGGGACAGTTATAACACCATTTCCTGGGTTATTTGGATCATAATCATAACCGTTTATTTCACCTGTCAGAGTATTTAAATCTAATACGTTCTGGCCTTTAACTCTTAGTGCACCCGTTACTGAATCGGTCATGCTCGAGTTGACCAGGAAAAGAACCTGTCCGTCGGCAAGCACCCTTCTCTGGTGATATAGATTTCCGCCTGAAAATTTAGAGAAGACAATACCGGGACCGGTGAAGTATTTTAGAATTATTTCGGAATCCAGAGTAGTAACGGAATGGATCTTTTTGGCATTTTTCGCAAAGAAATTATTTAATTCCTTGTTCTCTGATCCATCTATAAGCGAGGGTTTTGAGAATGTAACCAGCGTGCCTCCTGCTGCAATAAATTTCTTGAGAAGCTTGAATGTTTGAAGATCAATGTTTTCCATCATTGGAGGAAGGACTACCGTTGAATAAGAGCATTGTCCGACAATGAACCTGCCCTTTCTTACAGAGCCTATGTCTTTGATAATATTTTCTGATCCAAGGTCATATTCGACCTGGCTCTTCTCAAGCCTGGTGATAAAGTTCTGAAAGGACTGCCCGATCTCACCTGACTTATTATTGGGTTTAATGTATGAATCATATAACCACGATGATGTAGTGGGTTCCAGGATAAGAATGTCATTTACCTGCTTTCCTGATGATAATGCCATTGATAGTCTTGCATAGTGATCGTTTATATATTTATAGTCGTTCCACCATGGCTCATGATAATCAAATGATTGCGGGTAATCATATTTTCTGGCTCCGGCAAGTGTGAAATATGTAAGATGCTGGTTCATCAGGTTAACACCAAGCGCATATTCCCAGTCGCCTAGTCTTTTCATATCAGTGAATGTAAGTTCCCATCCGGCGCCGCCATAAGTCTCACTCAGTTTTCTCTGTCTTCCAGTCTGGTTTGCAGCGCTAGCCAGTTCTTTTACCGATCTTATGTTGCCGAACTGAGCGTTCACAGAAGAATCGTCGAACTGATTGAAAAGCATATCAATGGCTGGTTGCTGATGCCAGGCGTACATCGCCATGTTATCTCCGCCGGTTCTCATGCTGGGCCAAGCATGCTCCCAGTAATGACCTGTGAATTTAAGTCCGTTCTTCCCGCAGTATTTGTACCAAGGCTTCGACCACCGGTCGATAAACAGCTGAAGCAATGTCTGTGTATAGTTGTGTCTTACCATCTTCCAGTCTCCAACCTCTTCATATAGGGAAGGAAGCTGTGTCTCCAGGTCATAATGCCATTGCTTTCTGAATTGTTCGAACAGATCCGGTGTCCAGCGGATGCCTCCCGGAGAGTCTATCTGGGGTTCATCGGTAAAGGTGCCAGGTATTGTCTTTCCAAATTCAGCGCCAAGATACTTCTCATATCCTGACATTGTCACTTCAATAAACTTCCGGGTTACACCGGGATAAAGAAGATCGACATAAGAGAACCCTCCATACCAGTCGCTCTTCCCGTTGTAAGTTTTGTTGAAGAGAAGATATTTGCCCTTTTTACCCTTTTCATTTTCAAGGGTCGAAGTAATATTAATGAATTTCCCGTTTTCCTCTTTGAGGCAGATGTAATATTTAGAAGCTGTATCAGGAAGTGTTTCGAATTTTGACATATTAAGTCCCTGCCCCTGGTTGTATGATTCAGGCATCTGGTCAGGAACATGCCCTCCGGCAAAACCGCTGGGGTATGAGTTTTCGTCATAGATCCAGACATTCATCCCCAACTTTTTTCCTTTGTCCACAGTGTATTTAAAGAGCTTAAACCATTCATCCGAAAGATACTCCGTTATAAGCCCGGGACGAGGATGAACAAAAACCTGAAGGCTTCCCTGTTTTTTGAATTCATTGAGGTGATGATCTATCTCTTCCTTTGTTATTTTGTAATTCCAGACAAAGAACGGAGAAGTAGTGTACTCTTTTGAAGGTGATTTGAATTCAGATGAAAGAGATTTAAAATCATTGATTTTAACTTCGTTGACGACAGGTTTCCTGCACGATGACAGGAGAATTACTGAAAAAATTAAAACCAGGATTTTTAAATAAAAGATGAATAATTTCATAGTAAATTATCTTTAATTATAAGATTAAGAGGGTTCGCGCGCTCACGGATACCTGAATATTAAAATTTTCCGGATAGCCTCAGGCTGAAATTTCTCTGTGGCTGAATATCGCCCGGACGGCCCATATATTCAGTGTTTGTTAAATTTTTAACAGTTAATGAGATAGTAAAATTTTCACTTAGTTTGTACCCAAGATTCGCATCGACCATTGCATATCCGGTATTATGCCCCTGCCAGTATTCATTAAATCCCTGGAGAATGTTTGTTGTAAGAAATACTTCATCGATATTAAGGATTTTGGACCTGGCATATAAATTAAGTCCCAGATCAATTTTCTTCCAGGTGGTTTTTACCGATAGAACTCCGGAGTGTTTTCTCCTGTATTTAAGATATATATCAGTGTTTTTATTTGTCATGGTATTAAATTCCACAGGGTAGGTGAATGTATAGCCGCCGGAAAAAAGAGTATTAAATTCACCAAACATCCTGGCTAATGAGAACTCAAGTTCCGAACCATACACTCTTGATTGTTCAACATTGGTTGCCCTGAACCCGTATCCGCCGGCCTCGGGGTAGGACCCGAACTGGAACTCGATCATATCTTTATTCTGAAGGAAGAAGAACGATAGATCTGCTTCACCCGTAATTTTACCGAACATCAGACCCTGTTTTACGCCGGCTTCGGTGCTCCATCCCGATTCCGGCATTATATCGGGATTGGGAATAATTTTTATTGATCCAAGGGTTGTTGAAGCAAATTTCTCTGCAATTGCCGGATAACGATATCCTTGTCCGAATGATGCCCTGAGAAAGGTATATTCTGCTAACTGCCAGTTGATTCCGGCTCTGAAAACAGGTACGATCTTTTCATGCATGCTATCGAGAGAATAACTTTCAACACGTAGGCCTGCGACCGCTTTCAGACGTGCAAAAGGCTTTACCTCAGCCTGCGTAAAGCAGGCCAGGTTAAGAGCATTATGATCGCCAAAGAAGTTTGATTTTACTGAGCTGTAGTTTTCTGATAATCCGCTGGTGATGTCAATAAAGTCAGCCAGGCGATACCATAGCTGGTACTCAGAATAAACCGATATAGCATTGCTGTTATTCTGCTGGCTGGCAGGAAGCCTGTTTACGGACGATTGTACCCTCATGCGCAGGTCGTGCCGGTACCTGTCGTTCTTTCTGTATGATATAAAAGGATCGATCGCGAGGAATGTACCATGAAACTCATTTGCAGTTGATTGTGATTGTTTTAATGCTCCCGAGTCGGCATCCTCCCACAGGACAAAGTCTCTCTTGACATCTAATCCTGTCGAGATATTTAACCCATAATTGAGCCCTTCAATTTTATCATTGAAATGCTTTATTTTAAGGTTTACGCGTTCAAGAAGCTCATCGTTTAATTTTCTATACCCTTCGTCCATGAACACGCTGGCGCTTAATCCGATATCTGTCTTCCCGAACTTCTGTAAGAAAGAGAAAGAAGCGCTTGAGAATTTTGTCGGAGTACTGGACCATATCCAGTTCTTATTCCGTGGCTTTCCGTAAAATCCAGCTTCGGTGAAGAACTGAACCGAAGGAATATTTGTTGCATCAGCCGTGCGGAAATTAATGACTCCGTTAAGAGCTGAAGATCCGTAAAGAACAGATGAGGCCCCTTTGATTATCTCGACCTGCGAGAGGTTTTCAAGCGGAAGGAACTGCCACTTTATGCTGCCGGCATCAGCCGCGATCATCGGCAATCCGTCAATTAATGCAAGAACCCTGCTGCCGGCGCCATAGCTGAATCCGCTTCCGCCTCTCACCGATACCTGTCCGTCCATGACCTCTATTCCGGGAGTAGCGTTTATGAGTTCCTGGGCGTCATTTATATGATTATCGGAGAGGAAGCTGGTTTTAATTATATCCATCGAAACGCTAAGCTCAGCAACCTTCTGTTCAGTTTTATTGGCGCTTACGACGATCTGGTCAATTTCGCGGAGGTTCATCTCAAGAAGGATGTCATTTTCAGTGATCTCCGATTCCTTTACGTTAACTTCTTTGGTAACGGATTCGTATCCGACAAACTTAAAGGTTACCATCAATTTCCCGGCAGATGCTTCAAACTGATATGTTCCATCAGGCCCGGTTATGGCTCCCATGTTTTTGCCATAAATTACATAAACACCTGAAAGCGGTTCACCTGTTTTGCTGTCCGATACCTTTCCCTTTACCGTACCATTGGGGGCGGAGCCAGACAAGCCGATGCTCAGAAGAATTCCGAGCGAGGTAATTATCTGGCGTATCATTTGGACTTGAATGTCATTCTTATATCTATAGGCTCCAGAGTATTCTTGTCGGGAACAACAGTGGTTATCTTAAGTGATGTGGTTTTCAATTCTATAATATCACAGACAACAGGTAATTTGTTAGCCAGGGAATCAGAAAAGATAGTAATTTCAGTTTCAGCCTCATTAAATATCCAGGTGCCGACATAAGACCCGAAGGTCCCAGTGCCATCATCCTTGAATTTTGCATCACCTTTAAATTTTTCAAGCAATCCGCCTGGTCCGCTGGCATCCAGCTTATTTGCCAGCAAACTGTCACTCGTCCAGACAGGTGTTGTTAAAAGCTTGAATTTCTCAGATTTTTCTTGTTTGCTGCAGGCAAAAACAATAAGGGAAAACAAGATTAAGAAAAACAAAGAGAGCTTTTTCATGTCAATCAGATATTAAGTGTACAAAATACATTTAATATAATATAGCGAATCAGATATTCACATCCTGAATCCTTACCAAAGTTAGGAAAAGTATTTTATTCAAAACATTTCAGTTTTTCTCACACATGCCCGAATTTAGAACAGGTAATTGGTATTTTCTGTTAACCCACCCCTGAACCCTCCCGGGAGGGGAACTAACCATTGAACCATTGTGCCCTTATCCCATTAAACCGTTATTTAA
>PMIG01000049.1 GCA_003157055.1 Bacteroidales bacterium
GATAACACAGCAGAATGGTGGACTTTTTCTCAAGCCGATGACGGCTAAGCAGGCCTACGCTAGAATTGCAAAAAAGCACCGCAAGTCATTGGACAAACTGGCCAAGTGACGGATGAACCTGTTTTTATAACGTTTGAAGACGCTTTATTCTTTCACAAAGAGGAGATTAGGCGGACTGGAGGCATCAGCGGTATTCGGGATCAAACAGCCCTTGAGGCGGCCCTCGGCGCACCAAAGGCTTCATTTGGTGGTGCCTACCTGATGAATCTATTTGAGATGGCCGCCACATATGTTGAATCTGTCTGCGCCAATCATCCGTTTCTTGACGGAAACAAGAGAGCTGGTACTGCATGTCCTTTGACATTTCTCTATTTAAATGGTTATGAGGTGGATGAGAATCATGATGAANNGAGGTCTTAGAGGGTTTTTATAAATCACCATCCCCGATGGATCTGCTTAAAAGGTGGGAGTTTGCTAGATAAAGCGATGAATAGTGCTTCGTGAAACTTCTACCTGCCGACAGCTCTAATCGTTAACAAGACTCCAAACATATTCCTTTCCACCTTTAGACCACAGACTCGCAATGAGCTCGGTTGTCTCAATTGCTTTCGTATTGAGCACAAAGAAGTTTCTACTCCAAAATCTTTAATGCCGGCTCTCCGGCAAAATCGATGATAGCCGCTAGAAACATTGATTCTTGTTTTATTCAAACGTAATGTTCCTGCCTTCAAAGGTTACGTGCAGTGACCACGCATTCATAAATATCAAGCTGTACACTCACCTGCTCACGGAAACTATTGCTAAAGGGTATCCTGCAAACACTAGCGAGCGATAATCATCAGGGACCGAATCTCATCTCCACTCTGCCATAGGCTCAGCTGGGGTATCCGGATCTTTGTATCGATCTCTTTTTGTTAGTAGCCTTCAGAGCGCATTACTTGCTGCAAGGTGTTCGACTTCGGAGGTAGCTCGGGCAAGTAGTGCCTCGATTCGTTTCTGTTTATCAGAGAGCTTTCTAGGATCACTATACCCTCACTTCCACCCTGCTTTAGCAGACTTTACGTTACAACTTACTTAACTTTTTACTATATTGAAACCTGTGCCGTATCAGTGAGTTTGTCTTTTATCTGGTTTAACCATAAAATGTCAGTGACTTCGACCATCATATTTTCAACAAATACCAAACAAGGCAACTGCAATTAGTCGGTGAGGAAAGGGTTTATGAATGACATAAAGAATCGTGGAAGAATAATGATCATCGGGGCTGGTGGTGTTTCAACTGTAGCTGCTCACAAATGTGCACAGCTTCCTGAAGTATTCAAGGAAATAATGATTGCCAGCAGGACTGTCTCCAGATGTGAGGCGATAAAGAAAGATATCGGGCTGCGATACGGCAAAGAGATCCAGACAGCCAAGGTAGATGCCGACAACGAGCCTGAGCTTGTCGGCCTGATAAAGCAGTTTCAGCCTGACCTTGTGCTAAACCTTGCCTTGCCTTATCAGGATCTTCATATTATGGATGCTTGTCTCGAAACAGGTGTATCTTATCTCGATACTGCAAACTATGAGCCTCGCGAGGAAGCCAAATATGAATACGGATGGCAGTGGGCTTACCAGGACAGATACAGGAAAGCCGGCCTCACAGCGATTCTGGGCTGCGGATTCGATCCTGGTGTTACGTCGATATATACTGCCTATGCAGCAAAGCATCATTTTGACGAATTGCAGTATCTTGATATTGTCGACTGCAATGCCGGAGATCACGGAAAACCTTTTGCTACGAACTTCAATCCTGAAATCAATATCAGGGAGGTAACCCAGAAAGGCAAATACTGGGAAAACGGTAAATGGATTTATACCAAACCTCACGAAATACATAAACCTTTGAATTATCCTGAAATCGGTCCCAGGGAATCATACCTGATCTATCATGAGGAGCTGGAATCGCTTGTCAAGAATTATCCGACACTAAAGAGAGCCAGGTTCTGGATGACCTTCGGCCAGGAATATTTAACTCACCTTCGGGTTATTCAGAATATCGGCATGGCAGGAATAGAACCTGTGATGTTCGACGGGAGAGAGATAATTCCGATTCAATTTCTGAAAGCTGTGCTTCCTGATCCGGGAGAGCTTGGGGAAAACTACAAGGGTCAGACATCAATAGGTTGCAGGATTAAAGGACTTAAAAATGGCAAGGTCAATACATACTATGTTTACAATAACTGCAGCCACGAAGCAGCATATGCTGAAACCGGAGCTCAGGGAGTAAGCTATACCACAGGTGTGCCAGTTGCAATTGGTGCAATGATGTACCTGAAAGGAATCTGGAAGAAACCCGGAGTTTTCAATGTCGAGGAGTTTGATCCGGACCCGTTCATGGAACAGCTGAACCTGCTGGGTCTTCCATGGGTTGAACTTTTTGATGTTGACCTGGAACTATAAACTGTCTTCATGCTCGCCTGGTGGCGAGCTGTCTTATAAGTCTTTAGGTCCTGACGCCTTTCAGGCTGTCTTGGTTCTTGAAGACGGAGCGGAGCGACAGACGGCCCAGCACGGCGGGGCTAGACTTTAAGACCTTAAGACAATAAGAGATAAGAAATGAACATAAACTATACAAAAATACCATCTCCCTGTTATGTGATTGATGAAGACAGGTTCAGAAAAAACCTCTCGCTCATCAGGCATGTTTCTGATGAATCGGGCGCCGAGATAATTCTTGCCTTCAAGGCATTTGCTATGTGGGGAGTATTTGATATCCTGCGGGAGTATGTCTCAGGGGCCGCTGCCAGCTCGGTTAATGAAGCAAGGCTGTGCTTTGATGAGATCGGCTCATTGGCTCATACTTATTCTCCCGCCTTTAAAGAGAGTGAATTTGATTCCATCCTGAAATACAGCTCGCATATAACTTTCAATTCAATCAGGCAATACAACAAGTTCAGAAGTGTTCTGAAAAATCATTCAGGTAAAATTTCTGCCGGGCTGAGGATCAACCCTGAGTTCTCCGAAATAAGTCGTGGTATTTATAATCCATGTTCACCCGGATCAAGGCTTGGTGTTACAACCGGAGATCTCGATGCTGGTTTACCTGAAGGGATTGATGGACTCCATTTTCATCTTCTTTTTGAATCAGATTCCTATGCTCTTGAAAAGGTTCTGAAGGTTGTTGAAGAAAAGTTTGGAAGATTCTTTCCCCGGCTGAAGTGGATAAACATGGGCGGAGGGCATCTTATAACAGGAAAAGATTATAATTCAGGTCATCTTATAAAGGTTTTAAGAGATTTTATCAGGAGAACCGGGCTTCATGTAATCCTTGAGCCGGGAAGCGCTTTTGCCTGGGAGACTGGTGAACTGGTTGCATCGGTTGAAGATATCGTACACAATAATGGAATTNNATGGGTGGCATTTCATGTCTCTCCGGTGATGTAATGGGAGACTGGACTTTCGGGCAAGAGCTGAAACCTGGCGACAGGATCATCTTCCTCGATATGATCCATTATACCATGGTCAAAACTACGACATTCAATGGTGTTCAGCATCCATCTATCGGCATCTGGACGAAGGACGGGAAGTTCCGGTTATTAAAGGAATTTGGCTACAACGACTACAAGAACAGGTTGTCTTAGCACGGATACGTCTTAACACTTTGTTGTCTTAAAGTCTCAAGGTTTTAAGGACAGGCCGAAGGCCGTCAAGACATCAAGACTCAAAGACATCCCGCCGTGCGGGAGTCAGGACCTTGCTTCTTCCTGCTTATTGTAATATCAGTAACCAGCAGCCTGTCAGTCCCGAGAACCGCCTGAACAATCTTTTCCGCAACATCATCAGGCTTCATAAATCCTGAAATATCCCTGGTCTGACCACTGGCCTTATAGAAATCGGTTTTCATTCCCCCGGGATAGACGGCAATTATGTTACGCTTAGTCCCGGCGAGTTCTGTCCTTAAAGCTTCAGTATATCCTCTTGCACCCCATTTAGAGGCACAATAGATTGTCTCTTTTGCCCTGCCGAGAAGAGCCGATGTAGACATAATATTTACTATTGTAAGTTCTTCATTTTCAGGAGTTATTCTTAGTATCTCGGTGGTCAGAAGAATCAAACCCCTTAGGTTGGCCTCAAAAACAGCATCAATAAGCGCTGAGGTCGTTTCACTGAACTCTGCAAAAAGTCCCCTTCCGGCATTATTAAAAAGATATTCGGTAACAATCTTATGATCTTTAAGGAATTTACCTGTCCGTATTACATCTCTTTCATCACCAACATTGCAAACCAGAGTGCTCACGTGGGTTTGGCTGGCAAGCCGGCTTAATTTCCTTGCTGCTCTGGTAAGTTTTTCGCTATCCCGGCCAAGGATAAGCACACTTTTACCGGCTTTGACAAGGAGCTCCGCAATTGCAAGGCCTAAACCGCCGGATCCTCCGCTGACCACAGAAATCTTTCTCATTTATCACTTTTTTCAAAGATATTCATATTTAGTCGTACGACGTTTATTAATATAAATGCTTCTGCTTTTTTTAAAAGCATTAATATATCAAAGCTTCATTCATGAAGAGGAAAATAATGGAGATTAAAAATGCATTTTTATTAATGATATTATTATTTTTGCTTACACTAACTTTATTTAAAACAAACAATATGAAAAGAATATTTGCATTATTAGTTGTGTTTTGTGTTGTCCTGTTATGCGGCACTGCAATAGGACAAAATACGGAAAAGAGTACAAATGACAAGAAAGGCGGTTTCTCTGTGGGCGGCTACGACCAGACAAGAAAAGCCAAGGCACCAACGAGATCTGTAAATATCAATGAAGAGGCAGATAAGTCTGAAAAATCGGTAGAGGCCGAGAAATCAAACGAAGATGGAGCAAAAGCTATGGCTCCTGCTCCTGTTATGGAAGCTAAAGAAGCTCCGGCCTCAGCAAAACCTAAGGTGAAAGAAAAAGGAAAAACTGCAGGTAAAGTATCAAATCAGAAACATCCTGTTAATACAAAATCAACGCAGAAGCAAACTGATAATTCAAAACCAGTTAATAAAGAGAAGTAACAGGAGTAAAATTAAACTTCATCAGATAAAAAGACGCAGATGGTATCATCCGCGTCTTTTTATTGCTCCTGGTCATTCATTAATAATTGTATTCCTGCTGCTCGTCAAAAAAACTTGTTATGATTTTTCTTTTATCATAACTTGCTAATGATTAAACTTGGTTTCAATTATTAACCGGTCAATTGTTCAGTGTAGCAAACCCTTTTTTCTTATAACCTTTGCACATCTGTGCCGTTGTACCTTTAAGCCATTCTTCCCATGAAAACAAAACTCCTTTTCTCCACACTTTTGTCTTTTTACTTTTGTCTTTTATCTTCCCAG
>PMIG01000051.1 GCA_003157055.1 Bacteroidales bacterium
AGCGGCAAATGGACTAAAATTTCCGTTCCTTCAAACTGGGAATTGCAGGGCTTCGGTACTTATAATTACGGGCACGACAGGCAGCCTGCCGATGAAAAAGGTTTATACAGGTACGAATTCAGGCTCCCCAGTTCCTTCAGGAACAAAAGTATCTATATCGTTTTCGAAGGATCGATGACCGATACCGAGGTTAAAATCAATGGTAAACCAGCCGGACCAGTTCACCAGGGCGCTTTCTACAGGTTCAAATACGATATTACCTCCCTTATAAAAACAGGGTCTAAGAACCTGCTGGAAGTCAGTGTAAGCAAAGTATCAGCCGATGAGCATGTTAATAATGCTGAGCGTCACTCCGATTTCTGGGTTTTCGGAGGTATCTTCCGGCCTGTTTATCTTGAGGCGGTCCCGGACGAGTTTATAGATCATTATGCTATTGATGCCAGAGCTGACGGAAGCATATCGGCAGATATTTATCTTAATAAGAATACCAATGCAAAAACTGCAGAAGCACAGGTTCAGACGATTGATGGCAAACCTTTTGGCAACTCTTTCCAGGTGTCGTTTCCGTCCGGAGAGACACATGCCGTTCTTAAAGGCTCACTGCAGGGACCAAAGTTATGGAACCCTGAATCGCCGAATCTGTACCAGCTTGTTATAGATCTTAAAGAGGGTCAGACTATGAAACACCAGGTTGTCCAGCGGTTTGGCTTCAGGACAATTGATGTTAAAGAACATGACGGGATCTATGTGAATGGTGTCAAAATAATGTTCCGCGGCGTATGCAGGCACAGCTCATGGCCCACTTCAGGTAAAACAATGAGCAAGGAGCTTAGCATACTTGATGTCAACCTCATGAAGGACATGAATATGAATGCCGTCAGGATGAGTCATTATCCTCCGGATCAGCATTTCCTTGATGTTTGTGATTCTCTTGGCCTGTTTGTACTTGATGAGCTTGCAGGCTGGCAGAATTTCTATGATACTGAGGTCGGTAAAAAGCTTGTTAAAGAGATGGTTATCAGGGATGTCAACCATCCGTGTATTGTCCTCTGGGACAATGGTAATGAAGGAGGATTCAATCCTGACCTGAGAGATGAATTTGATAAATACGACCCTCAGGGACGCAAAGTGATTGAACCATGGCATACTCTTAATGGGATGAATACCAAGCATTATATTCCATATAATTACGGGACCGAATCATTTTTTAACGGCAGTGATATTTTCTTCCCGACAGAATTTCTACATGGTCTTTATGATGGAGGACATGGAGCCGGGCTGGATGATTACTGGAACCTTATGCTTTCAAACCCTCTTTCCGCAGGTGGATTCTTATGGGTATTTGCTGACGAAGGAGTAGTACGAACAGATAAAAAGGACTCGATAGACACCAACGGGAACAATGCTCCTGATGGAATACTTGGTCCATACAGGGAAAAAGAGGGCAGCTATTATACCATTAAGGAAATCTGGTCTCCCGTGTTCATTGAGAGTAAGATCATTACCCCGCAGTTCGACGGCAGGCTGAAAATGGAGAACAGGTTCTTTTATACTTCCCTAAAGCAGTGCAGGTTCAGCTATGATCTGGTAAAATTTTCTGATTCATTCCCGGTTAAGGAAGTGAGCAGGGTGACAAACAGTCTGACAGCACCGGCCCTGAACCCGGGCGACCGAAGCTGGCTGGATCTTAAACTTCCGGCCAACTGGAAAGATTATGATGCAATGTATCTTACGGCAGTGGATCCTTTTGGCAGACAGATAAATACATGGTCATGGAATATAACATCACCAGGAGCGATTGCTAAAAGAGTGGTTAAAGTAGGAACCGACAAGGCTACCGGAAAAGAAGATGGAGATTTTATAATAATGTCATCAGGAAAGAATCAGGTTACAATAAGCAAAAAGACAGGAATGCTGACCGAGGTAAAAAGTAACGGAGCCGTTGTCCCCTTTAATAACGGGCCGGTATTTGTCGGCATGACACCAGTTTTCAGCGAGGTGAAGAATTACCAGGAGGGAGATTCATACGTTGTTGAGGTTCTTTATAATGCCAGGCCGTCGTGTAATGTAAAATGGACAATGATCCCCGGTGGATGGCTCAAACTCGATTATGATTATAAGCCATCAGGTCAGTCGGATATGTTCGGGATTACCTTCTCCTACCCGGAGGATCAGGTTAAAGGAGCGGCTCTTTTTGCTAACGGGCCTTACAGGGTCTGGAAGAACCGTATGAAAGGGCCGCAGTTCGGAATATGGGATAAACCTTATAATAATACAGTAACAGGCGAATCGTGGATCTATCCCGAATTTAAAGGATACTATTCAAATTTTTACTCGGTACAGCTTCATACAGCCGGGCTTCCAATAACGATAGTAGCTTCATCATATGATCTGATCCTTCACCTCTTTACGCCTCAGAATCCTAAAAATGGAGCTCCTTCCGTTGAGCCGGCATTCCCGTCGGGTAATATCTCATTCATGAACGGTATCAGCGCCATCGGGCAGAAATTTACCACGGCTGATCAGATGGGTCCTCAGAGCCAGAAAAATATTTACAATGCCAACAGGAACACAGAACCTTTATCAGGTACATTGTTCTTCAGGTTTGGAGAATGACTTCTTCCTGAACATAATTGACAACCAAATTATTGAAATATAAAATTTACATAACTTGCAAACTATTAAATTCATTTTGACCTAATATCAATTACTATTATGAAATCTTTATCATTTTTATCAATTGTACTGCTTTCACTTGCCTTCGCATCTTGCAAGACCGAAGTGAAAAATGTCCCGGTTCAAAAGATTGGGATCAATGAGTTTCTGGGACAATGGACACTCGATATAAAAGGCGGTTCAGTTGGCTGGCTCGAAGTACGCCAGGAGGCTGGTTATTTAGATGCTGATCTGCTCTGGGTGGCAGGGAGTGTAGAACCTGTGGCAAATGTTTACCTGGCTAATGATAAATATCTGGTCGTTACCCGGACAAATGGAGTGGTTCGGAAAAAGGATGAAAAGAACAACCCGGTACGTACTCATATTATTACTAACTGGCTTGAAGTAACCAGGAACGGTGAAAAGATTGAAGGATTTTTATTGAATCCTAAACGAAATGGGCTAGGAGTAGACTCAACATCTTTCACAGGTACAAAACTACCACCGGTTCCTCCGGCGCCGGATATGAAAACTCTGAAATTCGGAAAACCCATTGCTTTATTTAACGGGAAAGATTTAACTGGCTGGAAATTAATTGAGGAAAAGGAGAAGAACGGATTCACGGTTGTCAATGGCGTACTGGTAAATGACCCTGTACAAAAAGATGGGCAACCTCATGTTGGCTATGGTAATCTGAGAACAGAACAGGAGTTTGAAGATTTTAATATTAAGCTCGATGTGAATGTTCCCGAGGGCAGTAACAGCGGTGTTTACCTTCGTGGTATGTACGAAGTCCAGGTTCTGGATTCCTACAAAAAAGAACTCGATTCACATAACATGGGTGCCCTTTACAGCCGTATCAAACCTTCTGTAAGCGCTGAGAAGCCTGCAGGGACATGGCAGACAATGGATATCACTCTTTGCGATCGTCATGTGACTGTTATTCTGAATGGAATAAAAATAATTGACAATCAGCCTGTTTACGGGCCAACCGGAGGAGCTATAAAATCTGATGTTTTTGCCAAAGGGCCCATTTATCTTCAGGGTGACCACGGGAAAGTATCTTACAGGAATATTGTACTTACTCCTATAGTGAAGTAAGCAGTAAATCCGAAATTGAACAGTACGAAAGAAATTAAAGGATGATTAATATAATCGTTACATACAGATCTATAATAAGATTATTCTATTCTTGATTTTCGTTAGTTTGTACAAAAGGATGTCGCAAATCAATAAAAGT